>JADHVM010000022.1 GCA_016783985.1 Actinomycetota bacterium | reverse complement strand
AGTCTTTTCTATCTTAACTATTACTTTTTCTACCAGTGGTGACATATCCATTATTTGATATGCTAAAACTTCTGAGAAAGTTTCCAGAAGGTCAAATCTTCTCTTTGTATTTAAATTTTTTAATTGTCTTATTACATCAGAATAATTAATCGTGCTATCAATATTATCATCATCTGTAAAACTATATTTATTTATAAATATTTCAATATTAAAGCAAAAATTTTGACCATCTCTCTTCTCATGTTCCCTAACACCATGATAGCCAAATAAATTAAAATCTTTTATCAGTATCTTAAACATTTCTTATATTTTTTATACTTTTTGCAATTTTTACTGCCCTTATTGTTTCTTTTATATCATGTACTCTTAAAATATTTGCCCCATTTACAATAGAACAAACTGCCGCAGCAATACTTCCTTCCAGCCTCTCCTCCACTGGTAAATCCAGTATCTTTCCAATAAAAGATTTTCTTGAAGCACCTACCAGTACTGGATATCCAAGTATGCCAAACTCTGAGAGATTACCAAGTATTTCCAAATTATGCTCAAGCTTTTTCCCAAATCCAATACCAGGATCGATTACAATCTTATCTTTCTTTATACCTGATTCTATTGCTATATTAATCCTATCACCTAAAAAATCATAAATCTCTTCAATAACGTCTTTGTATTCAGGATTTAGCTGCATATCTTTAGGAGTCCCTTTCATATGCATAATAATTACCGAAACTTTACTTTTAGAAACAACATTTACCATTTCCCTGTCAAAAGTCATTGCACTGATATCATTTACAATATGTGCTCCTGCATCAATTGCTCTTTCTGCCACTTCTGAACGATAAGTATCAATCGAGACTAGAATATCATAATTTTTAACAACATTTTTAACTATTGGAATGGTCCTATCTATCTCTTCGTCAAGAGTTACCGGCTCTGAACCTGGCCTTGTTGATATTCCTCCTATATCAATAATATGTGCACCCTCACTAACAATCTCTTCTATTCTCCTGAAAGCTTTATCCTTTTTATAATAAAAACCTCCGTCATAAAAAGAATCAGGGGTTACATTTAGTATGCCCATTACTGGCACTTCATTTGCCAGGTCAAATTTACGATTCGATATCTTTAAGAAATTTCCTTTCCTAATATTTTCTAATCTTTCAATAAAGGCATTTAACTCAACAGATAAAACTTTTAAACCAAACGGCTGCATTTTTATTTTACCTGCAAGGTTTTTAATTATTTTCTTAGTTCCAAGAATAATAACATCAGTTTTAGCCTCAGCCCCTAAAAGTGAATCCCTTGAAGTAACAACATCTCCGCCCCGTGAAAGCATTTCCTGTTTTAATATATTCGCAGCTTTTGAATCAATACCTCTTACTTTTAAAGCCAGCGGAAGAATCTTACCTGTCATAATTTGCTGGCCCTGTGGAGTTGCACCAATCTTTTTAAATTCTTTTAATCCTTTTTCCCTTGTCTTAATATCTAAAGCTCTTATCCTGTATTTCATCCCTACGACTACTCCTATATTTCATAAATATAATTCATTTTTGCCTATTATCATTTATATTATCAGTTATAACTAACATTAACATTTCCCTTTTTGGCAGTAATAATTTCTATATTTTTATTTATCTATTTATTCCTTTTATTAATGCCATTGCCTCTGCTCTTGATGCTGGATTTCTCCTAAATAATCCTCTTACTGCAGAAGTTACAGTTATAGTATTTGATTTTTTCACACCTCTCATGCTCATACAAAGATGTTCTGCTTCTACTATAACCATAGTCCCTTTAGGATCAAGTTTTTTCATAATGGCATCAGCAACTATAGTAGTCAGTCTTTCCTGAACCTGGGGGCGTCTGGCAGCTATCTCAAACACACGGGTTAGCTTACTTAAACCTATAATCTTTCCACTCTCATTTGGAACATAAGCTATATGGGCTTTGCCTATAAAGGGGATTAAGTGATGTTCGCAAAAAGAATAAAATGGAATATCTTTAACAATAATTATTTCATCATGATTTTCCCCAAACATCGGCTCAAGTACTTCTGCAGGATCTTCCCCAATTCCACTAAATAATTCTTCATACATATCAGCAACTCTAGTGGGAGTACCCAGCAGACCCTCTCTGCCCATATCTTCTCCTATCCCTTTAAGTATTAACTTTACTCCTTCTTTTATCATTTCCTTATCCATTAGATAAATCTCCTAACTTAAATTTATATTTAAAATTAAAAAATTAATTACACTATTTAAAAAATTTCAACTAAAAGTAATGCTCATCAAAATCTGATAAAAGAATTACATTATAATCATTATCTCTTGCATTTTTATATAACCTCTGGTCTGCAGTTACAAGCAGCGCATTTAATTCTTCAGATAATGCAATAAAAACTGAATCATAAAATGACTGGTTTATTGCTCTTGATATTGTAAAAGCTTTTTTAAATAATATTCTATCTAAATTTACAATAAATAAAATATCATATATTTCTTTAATAATTTCATCTATTACATCTTCATGAATTTCTAATTTAGATCTAAATCCATTTAGCAGCTCATAACACATGAGCCCTGGTGATATTATTATAATCTTATTTTCATTCAGTTGTTCGTAAAAATAAATAGCTTTATCAACATTATCTTCATTCTCTTGATGATACCACTTAAAAACAATTGATGTATCAAGTATGTACTTCCTTTTTACCCCTTCTTTGATCATAAATTCTTTCAATTCCATTTATATTCCTAATCTCCTTTTCATTTCTTTTTCTCGCAAGTCCCTCATTTTCCTTACCTCTGCAGTAGTATCCCAATCCTTAATGCCAAGTTTCATTATTTTTTCACTTGTCTTTTTTAACCTTTTAATTGCATCTCGCCTTCTTTCAAGAGCTTTCTCGTCCTCTATAACATCAAAATATACTCTTGCAGCATCTATTATAAATTGTGAACGGTTAACTTTCTTATATTCTTTGTACTTGTCAATTTCTTTTAAGAAACTATCAGGAATTGATATATTTACTTTAGCCATTTTTACCACCTATTATTACAATAACTTTTATAGTTATCTTATTTAAAATACTAAATATATATAACAATTATAATTATCTATCATTATTTTGTAAACATATATTTACACCTTTTTATACATATAAATAGAGATATAATTATGTGGCTGACAACTTTTCAGAAGCTCAAGATGTCTTCTTTTGTATTCTTATTCTATATATCATTTTAGGGCTATCTTTAGTATTTCTAGTACATCTTTATTATTTAATTCTTTAAATTTTCCTATCGGTCCATCTTCAACACATTTTGCAGCCATTTCCTCTAATCTATCCCCACCAATACCAATCTCTTTTAAACTGATAGGAAGGCCTATTTCTCTATAAAAATCTTCTAACTTCTTGATTCCTTCTAAAGCCATTTTTTCTAAATCATCCAAATAAGCTTCTGCATTAAACACTCTTAACGCAAACTGAGCAAATCTTTGAATATTAAATCTATATACATACTTCATCCAGGCTGGAAACACTATAGCCAGCCCTTCCCCGTGAGGAATATCATAAATTGCACTAATTTCATGTTCAATCATATGAGAACCCCAGTCTGGTATTTTCCCTGTAGATAGTAGATTGTTATGGGCAATACTCCCAGACCACATAATTTCAGCCCGGGCATTATAATTTTTTGGATCGAAAAGGATTATTTTAATATTATTAATTACTGTCTTTAGGGTAGCTTCTGCCAACCTATCAGTAAGTTCAGTATTTTTTACCTGAGTAAAATATCTTTCAAGTACATGGGCCATGATATCAGACACTCCGATAGTTGTTTGCTTGTTAGAGAGAGTAAATGATATCTCAGGATTTAATATAGAAAATTTTGGATAAGCTCCTTCACCACCAGGCCTTTTATACCAGCCATCCTCATTGGTTATTACCGAATCGCCACTTACTTCACTACCAGCTGCTGGAATAGTAAGCACCGTTCCTAAAGGAAGCGACTCTTTAACTTTGGCTTTTCCGCTGTAGAAATCCCATACATCCCCCTGGTATGGTACCCCAACAGCAATAGCCTTTGCTGAATCAATAACACTTCCTCCCCCAACTGCCAGTATGAATTTTATATTTTCTTTCCGACAAAGTTTGATTCCATCTCTCACCATACCCAGTCTAGGATTGGGCTTAACTCCACCCAGTTCCACTACTTCAATTCCTTCTTTCTTTAGAGACTTCATTATTCTATCATAAAGACCAAATCTTTTTATACTTCCTCCACCATAGTGAAATAACAGCTTATTCCCATATTTTTTTACCTCTCTTCCAACTTTATCTTCAGCAGCTCTGCCAAAAATTATCTTAGTAGGAAATAAAAACTCAAAATTCTCCATTTTTTGCCTCCATTTTTTTTAACTTTAAATAATATTATCTATCATCACTTCTCCAACCATCACTGTATTAATTCCTTCTACAATGCTTCCCAGAGAAAATTTATATGTAATGTATTTAGATGCTGATATCTTTTTACTGCTAATTAAATTTATAGCAGCATGTGAGTGATACCTTTTACATCTATAAAAACTTTTTTAGATTTTTTAATAGAGATTTATTAATTTCTATAAAATAGATAACTATAGTTATTTTATGGATAAAGCATTAACTATAAAAAAGCTAGTGAGATTTTATAAGATATTTACACAGCTTGGTAGAAAACAGGCCGGTACCTTGGTTTTGGAATTCTTTTTCCCATTTCCTTTGCAGTTTCTATCCATAAACCCTTAGCAATTTGAACTTCCTTTAAAGCCTCATCTGGTTTTTTACCAAATGCTGAACAGTTAGGCAAATCGGGAATATCAGCAATATAGCAATCATCTCCTTCGCTATAAAATATATTAACATGATAATCTTTCATTTATTTTTCCCCCATTTTAAGGTTATATTTCTCGACAATTGATAAAAATTGCTTTATTTGGTATGGCTTAGCGTCTCCATTAAAATTTTGAATATTAATATTCACCCAAATTTGTAGTATTGTAATTTACATTTTTTTAGATGTTACTCTGGATACTTTTTTTCTGGCAGGCTTATTATTTAAAACATCGTAAGCATTACAAATTTCTTCGTACTCTTTTTTGGTCTCAATTTTACCAGTATTATTACTCATATTATATTTTTTAGATAACCTTTCAAATGCTTTTTTTATTTCATTTTTTGTTGCAGTCTTGCTTAATCCTAATATTTTATATGCCCTCTCCCTGCTTATTTTTCTTGATTTAGGCTTTATAGAATTCGCTTGTATCACTGGCCTTTTTACTTTCCTTGTTTTTTCACTTTTAACCTTAAAGAGTATCTTCATTACTTCTTCTCTACTCAAAGTCTCTTTCTTCATTAACTCGCCAGCAAGATTGCTTAGAGCATTTTTATTTTCTAAAAGTATTTTCCTTGCCTTATCATAGCTATCATCTATGATTCTACGAACCTCTTCGTCTATTATAGAAGCTACCTGTTCACCATAATGGGGTCTGGATATTATTTCCCTGCCTAAAAATACCTCTTCTTCGTCTACCTTGTAAGTAACAGGACCAATTTTTTCACTCATCCCATATTCAGTTACCATTTTTCTAGCTAATTTCGTAGCTCTATCCAGATCATTTTGAGCTCCAGAAGTTATATCACTAAAATTCATTTCCTCACTTACTCTCCCACCAAGTAGTTGAGTTATATTATCCAGCAACTCTTTTTTGGATTTTAGGTATCTATCTTCTTCTGGAAGAGTAATCACATATCCTAATGCTTTACCCCTTGAAATAATTGATATTTTATGAATCGGATCTGTATTTGGCAAAATATGAGAAAGTAAAGCATGTCCTGATTCATGATAAGCAATTATTCTCTTTTCCTCTTCTGATATTATTCTCGTTTTTTTCTCAGGTCCTGCTATAACTCTCTCTATAGCTTCCTCAATTTCAAACATACTAATTTTTTTCTTATTGTGCCTTGCTGCAAGAAGTGAAGCTTCATTAAATAGATTGGCTAAATCTGCTCCTGTAAATCCAGGAGTTTGTTTACCTATTGTTTTTATATTTACATCCTTGTCAAGAGGTTTACCTCTTGAATGTATCTCTAATATCTTTTCTCTACCCAGTAAGTCTGGCCTATCTACAACTATTTGCCTGTCAAACCTCCCCGGCCTTAGTAACGCTGGGTCCAGTATGTCGGGTCTGTTTGTTGCAGCTATTAAAATAACAGTACTGTCTACATCAAAACCATCCATTTCAACTAAAAGTTGGTTTAATGTCTGTTCTCTTTCATCATGGCCTCCACCAAGCCCTGCACCTCTATGCCTTCCAACTGCATCTATTTCATCCATAAACACAATAGAAGGTTGAGTAGCCTTTGCCTGAGCAAAAAGATCTCTCACCCTTGAGGCACCTACACCTACAAACATTTCTACAAATTCAGAACCACTAATACTATAGAAAGGAACACCGGCCTCGCCTGCCACAGCCCTTGCAAGCAGTGTTTTCCCGGTTCCAGGCGGACCAAATAATAGAACACCCTTTGGAATTTTTGCTCCCATTGCTTTAAACTTACCAGGGTTTTCTAAAAATTCTTCAATCTCTTTTAACTCTTCAACTGCCTCATCAACACCTGCAACATCCTTAAAAGTCACCTTCTGTTTGCCTTTATTTGCCAACCTTGCCTTACTCTTCCCAAATTGAAGAATCTTAGATCCCCCACCCTGCAGTTGATTCATCATAAAGAAAATCAATCCAAACATTATAACAAAAGGTAATGCTCCAATTAAAATCTGCAGCCACATAGACTGCTTCTGATTATTTACCTTAAATGGGACATTCTCCTCTAGAAGTAATTGTGTAACATCATAATTATCCAGAAAAGTAACTTTAAACTTATTTCCGCCAATCATTTCGCCTTCTATTAATTTATCTTCTCCCATAACTTCTAAAGGAACAGAAGTGTTTATCTCTCCATCCTTCACTTTACTAACAAACTCAGTCATATTTAATTCTGTTACTTCAGGTGTTAGAAAGAACGGGTTCCTGAAAATTAAAAACACAATTACTATTAGTAATATTAGAAGCCCTATATTTTTAACACTTCTTTTCAAATCTAAGCTACTCCTATTTATTATTTTTTAAATTTTTAATAATAATGCTAAACAGCAACACTTCATATTATATATTATATAATAAAATATTAAAATGAAGAAAAAATGAAGATTAACATATTTTTTGGTATTTTGATAATTACTATCACTTATCTATTGTTCATCCTTAATATATCCTACAAAGGGAAGATTTCTATATCTTTCCCCTGCATCAAGACCATATCCAATAACAAATTTATCAGGAATATCAAAACCTTTGTATTTTATTTTATTTTTCTTCTTCCTCGGGACATCTTTATCCAGAAGTGCACAAACTTCTATACTTCTTGGGTTTCTCGCTTCTAAATTTTTTATCATATAATTAAGTGTGCGGCCAGAATCTATTATATCCTCGATTATCAATACATCTCTACTTTCAATACTGAAATCCAAATCTTTTGTAATTCTAACTATACCTGAACTTACTCTAGAATTTCCATAGCTTGAAATTGCCATAAAATCAAATACCACAGGAATTTCTATCTGCCTGCATATATCCGCAACAAATATAAAAGAGCCCTTTAATACCGCAATCAACACAGGGTTTTTACCTTTGTAATCCTCTGTAATTTTTTTACCTAATTCTTTCACCTTGTCTCTAATTCGCTTTTCATCTATCAATACTTTTATCTTTTTATCATTGTTCATAAAGTTCTTCTCTTCCTTTTTAAATTTGCTTATAACTTATAATTATAATCACTAATAGAACCATATTTACCTGGTTGTTAAACTTTTAGAACCCTATAATACTCCCAGGAATCCTATACCTTTTTTTATATTAACTTAATTTTTAAATAATTTAATATGTAAAACCTTCTTGGTAGATTCATTTATTTTAACTCTTTCATCAATCCTATAATTTCCAATCCAGATTATTTTTTCCCTGTCAATAAAAATCGGTACATGCCGTCTATAGTTTCTACTAACTTTACAATCAATAAAAAAATCATGAAGTTTTTTTTCTTTCTTCATTCCCAGTGGGAAAAACCTATCTCCACTTGCCCATCTCTTAACTTTAACTGGAAACTTTATTTTATCATAATCAATAAAAGCTTCCATACTTTTAATTGAATTAAAGTCAACTCTTGTTTTATAAGCATCCAGAACTTCAGAAAATATCTCTATCCCAAATTCTTCACTTTTTATCCTTTTACCTATTCCAACTTCCAACTGCCTTCCACTTGTAGAACCATCTTCAATCTTTTTCTTTTCACATAAAAGTGCCTTCAATTCTTTAGGTAACTTATCCAGCCTATTTATATTAAATATATAGATATCTCTGTAATCTTTAATCAGTCCTATATTTTTTGATATATTAATTTCTTTTCTTCCTCCACCATCTACACAAATTTTTAAAATATCATTAATATTGCTACTCGAAATATCAATCAAATTTCCTTTTATCTTTTCTATTCCACTCAGGATAACTCTTCTCCTTACAGCATCCGGTATACTACTTATTTTTAAGACTGGGATTCTTATAAAATTTATATAATTTTTGCCTGGTTCTTTATTAAAATATGCTATTTGCATTAACTTATTTTCAGAATAATTAATCATGAAATCATTTTCAGCCCTTAGAATTTCAATTGATTTAATCAGATTTTTGTCAAATTTCTTTAAAAAGTTTTCCTTTATAAAAGGTATCAGGCTGTTTCTAATTTTATTCCTAAAATATATGTTTTCCAGATTTGTTTTATCTACACAGTAACGTATATCATTTTTTTCTAAATAATTAATTATATCTTTCCTGGGAGTGTTAATAAGAGGTCTTATAAATTTATCCCTTACTGGTTGCATGCCAGAAAGTCCCCGACTGCCAGCGCCCCTTATAAGACGCATAAGAAATGTTTCTATATTATCATCTGTGTTATGACCCAATGCAATTTTATCTATATTATTTTTTTTACAAGCTTCAATTAGTAATTCTATCCTTAATTTTCTTGCCCCTTCCTGGAATGTCAGTTTCTTTTGCCTGCACCATTTTTTTACATCTAACTTCTTCTTTATTAACTCAATGCTTAACTTTTTGTATAACCTTTCAACAAACAATGCGTCTTTTGTAGATTGTCCGTTTCTAGTAAGATGATCAAGATGAAATCCCAGAATAGTAAGATCTAAATCCTTTTTTAAATAATAAAAAATATAAGTTAAAAAAACTGAATCCGGCCCGCCCGAAACTGAAATTAAAATCCTATCTCCTTTTTGGACCATATTAAAACTATCTATAGTTTTTATTACATTATCTATAACTTTACTTTTATGAGTATTTTTATAATCTTTCAGTTTCATTATTTAGAATTAATCATTACTTATGCTTAAATTAATCCGAACAATACTTATTGCCCTGCCACTGGATTCATCTATTTCAATTATAACTCCATTAATCCAGTTATCATCTTTTGCTACAATAAATTTTTGAGGTATTAGAGTCACAAATCGCTTCATGATCAAATCTTTTCTTACTCCAATTACTGAATCCCTTGGACCTACCATACCTACATCTGTAATATATGCAGTTCCTTTTGGGAGTATGCGTTCATCAGCTGTTTGAACATGAGTATGAGTACCAATTACCGCACTTACTCTACCATCCAAATACCATCCCATTGCTACTTTTTCAGAAGTAACCTCAGCATGAAAATCTACAATTATAATCTTCACTTCATTTTTTATATCATCCAGAAGCTTATCAATACATCTAAAAGGACAATCAAAATTCTCAATAAAAACCCTTCCACAAATATTTATAATTGCTACTTTCTCTCCACCAGTACTCCTGTTTGATAAGATATACAATCCATTTCCTGGAGTATTGGGCGGATAATTTGCAGGTTTTAATAATCTTGGTTCAGTATCAATATAATTATATATTTCTTTTTTCTTATAAATATGGTTGCCTGAAGTTACAACATCTATCCCCATCTTAAAAAGACTATCACATATTCCAGGGCTTATTCCCAGCCCTCCAGCTGTGTTTTCTCCATTTGCTATCACTACATCAATAAGATTCTTTTCTACTATATTTTTTAACTCCTTACTAGTGCATATCCTTCCTGGCTTGCCAAAAATATCCCCTAAAAATAGTATTTTCACTTTTTACCTTTCTCGTATAATAAGATAATTGATATTTATTAATTATATTTCATAATTTTAATTACAGTATTCCTCCAGTAGCTTCTCTATTCTTTATTTAATAATCCTCCATGGACATGAATAAACATTGAACCTGTTTCCCCTTGCATAACCAACTACTGCTAAATTTAATTTCTCTGCTACGGTAACCGAACTATAAGTAACAGAAGAATTAGTAACTACTACAGGAATAGACATCCTGTATATCTTAAAAATAATACCCAGCGATATTCTCCCTGTTGTAAAGAAAATTTTATCTTCGAGTGAAATATTATTCATCATTGAATAACCAATAATTTTATCTATGCAATTATTCCTTCCTATGTCCTCAATAATTTTTATAACATCACCACTTTTTGAAAATAGAGCCCCGCTATGCAGACCGCCAAATTCCTTCTTATATTTCTGGTAACTTAAAACCTCCTTATTTAATTTTAAAATAATCTTAGGATCAAATTCTATACTGCTTTTTATTTTTTCTAACTTTTCAATAGATATAAAATCACTAATACTATTACAGTCAGGTGAAATAAATTTTACTTTTCTAGCCCTAATTACATCTTCATCTACAGTATTGCAGCTAACTTCAATTCTTCTAGAAAAAGGAAATCTATCGTTGCCAGTATTTTTTCCATTTCTGCTATCCTTTTTTTTATTTTCTATATTATATTTCTCATCATCACAGTAAAAAATAGTATCTATATCTGAATATTTATCCAAATATCCACCAGAAAGCAAATAACCAATAGCAAGCTGAATCTCACTTTCCGGCGAACATGAAACTATAGAAATCAAATTCTTATTTAAAAATATTGACAGTTGTATCTCATCAGGAATTATATCTAATAATTGCTCACATCCTGAAGAAGCCTTTATTTTCTTTATCTTAACTTTCTTGCCTAATCCCAAAATTTTATTTTCCAACTTTCATTTTCATCCTTAACTAAAGAAACAAGTATATCCTTATATATTTTTTCTTCTCCATCATAATAATCAATTAAATCTATTTCCACCAAAGCTATATTGTTTTTAATTTCTACACTATTTATATCTATAGAAACTATATCAGTAACATTATTCATTTCTTTTTTAAAATTATCCAATGTATTATTTTTTTCGTCATCTATATAAATATATTTATATGCACTATTATAATCTTTTTCCATTAGCATATTAAAAAATTCATTAACTACTTCTATTACCTTATCAATCTCTTTATCACTGGAGAATTTGCTTGTAATAAAATCTTTAGTCTGCTGCACCTGCGAGCAAGATGTAAAAGCAAGACAAAGTAAAAATATTGCTAAAAAGATCATTATGTATCCAAAAATTATTCTACACCTGGACGTAAAAACCCCTTTACAAGTCAAATTACACTTTCCTTCCCATATCTATCTCTATCACTAAAATCAAGAAAAATTTCATAACACAACGTAAAAAAACTATTTACTTTCACCCTATTTATCTTTATTTGTATTATACTCTTCTGCCTTTATATATCTCTGCCTTTTAATTACTAACAAATTATACTTAATTACCTTAGAACCAATTAAATACAACTAAATTATAATTGAAAATTTACATTAATTAAAATTCTCTTTAGATTCTTTATAGAAGATATTTTAGTTATGATATCTTATATCTACTTTTTAATTGAAATGTGGGGAAATCTTAGATTGAATTGGTAGCGGGGATAGGATTTGAACCTATGACCTTCGGGTTATGAGCCCGACGAGCTACCAGACTGCTCCACCCCGCAATACTTCTTAATGATTTAAATACTATAGACTATAAAAAATATATTGTATATGCCTTTTTATATCTACTATATATATTTTACGTTCTTATATTATAGTGACACTCCACAGGGCAAGTCCCGTGGCTTCTGTTTAGTTATCTAAACATTCTTTTTCTTGGGCTGAGTGCCTAATGGCTACTCATATCTCCACAAGCGTTACTTCCCGTATGCCCTACGGTAGGACTTTTTTGGTACTTAGACCAGAGCAGTCAACTATTATATAGTTTACT
>JADHVM010000001.1 GCA_016783985.1 Actinomycetota bacterium | reverse complement strand
AGTGTCTTCCAAATATATTTCATCTGAAGCTGTATTTATAAGTTTCGTAAAATCAGAATCAGGATATAAGTCAATTTCTATTTTACTAATATCACCAACTTTTATAGTTTTAAATATATTATCAGAATTTACAATTTCTGTATATTTAAAGTTATTATAAATCCAGTTATTGATATTGAGAACATCTTTTTCACGATTATCTTTTAAACTATTTAAAATTACTGTAATTATATTTAGGTCATCTTTTTCAGAATAAATTACCAAACAGAATCCTGCATTTTTAGTATAACCTGTTTTTACTCCTTTTATATAATCATATTTAAGAAGTATATTTGTATTGAAAATTTCTATTTCTTCATCATTTATTTTTATGACATCTTCACTTATATTTACAATATTTTTAAATAGAATATTTTCTAAACAATATTTTGTGATTATTGCTATATCTTTAGAAGTTGTCTTATGGTCTGGAAATTCCGCATCAAGACCATTGGTGTTTTGGAGAAAAGTATCTTTTGCTCCAATTTCCCTTGCTTTTAAATTCATTAATTTAACAAAATCATCAACATTACCTGAAACATATTCTGCCAGAGCAATTGTTGCGTTATTATGTGAGCTAATAAGAGAAGCTTTTAGTAAATCTATAAGACTTATTTCATCACCTGTATTAAAACGGAAAAAGGAATTATTTCTTCCGGATGCATTTTTAGAAATTGTTGTAATTTCATTAAAATTATCGATATTTTCAATAGCTACTATTGCTGTTAATATTTTAGTTATACTTGCAGGATACATACTTTTTGAAGAATTTTTTTCCCAAAAAATTTCTTCCGTATCATATTCCATTACAATTGCTGATTCTGCAGAAACATTAATATAATCATCTGTAGAATCTTCATTGTTTATTTCAAATTCATATATATCACATAATAATTCACTGTTTTCTTCAATACCAGAATCTGAACTAAAAGATTTATGTGGATCAATAAAAAAAATTATATTAAGTATAATAATAAATACCAGACAATAATTTAAAATATGTTTTGGTATTTTTTTACTTATAGCGGATTTTCTACCTGTCATTTATACATTTCCAGGAACTTCTTATTTTCTTTTTTTACTAAAAGCGAGTGCAGTTCGCAAAAAAAATTCTCCAACTTATATAATGTTTTAGATGCTTTTTTATGAGAAATTTTACTTGAAGATTTAAACAATGGAATTACTATCTGCTTAATAAAAGAAGAATGTCTATTTGCAAAATTTTCAAACAATTTTAAGTGCTTTATTTGTATTCCATATTTTGAAAGCTCGCAAATAATATTTAATATTTCAATATCTTTGCCATCAATTATAAATTTTCCATCTTCTTCTTTCCAACTTATAATATTATTACCAAGCAAGTCATTGATATACTCCTGTGACAATTTATATTTATCCTTAATTTCATTAATTGTTAGTTTAGATGACTTAAGACTTCTGTCCTTATCAACAGTCTTTAATTTTAGTACCCTTAAAACACTCTTATCCCCTGCTCTTCTTTTAAAATTTACAGAATCTATCTTTTCTTTTATAACATCCAACGGCATGAAGTATTCTTTCTGCATTTTTAGTATATAATTTAACTTTTTTACATCATCCTTGTGATAGATTCTATATCTGTTTCCTGCTCTTTTAGGTGTTATAATACCCTTTGATTCTAGAAATCTTAATTTGCTTCGGGTTAAATCAGGATAAAATTCTTTTAATTTCTCAACTAATTCACCAATCGTAATAAAAGATTTTTTAGTTGGTTTCATTGCAAATCCTTTTTAAAAAGAAAAGAATAAAAAAATATATTTACCAATCTGTATTCTATCTCCGTTACTTAATTCTAAATTATCTACACATTTGCTGTTTATATATGTACCATTTAAACTACCTAAATCAGATATAGTATAATTACCATTACTTTTTTTAATTACTGCATGTTTTCTTGAAACAGTTATATCATCTAACAATATATCTGATTCTATACTTCTTCCAATATTAAATATTGGCTTAGTTAAAAAAAATTTCTCACCCATACTTGGCCCTTTTATTACTACTAAACCAGCTTTATTTTTTTCTATTTTTTTTAAGTCCTGAATAATATCTTCCGATATCTCTTCAATATATTCTACCGTCTGATCTTTTATAGAATCTGTTTTATTGTTTTTGTTTTTTTCATTATCCATTTTCTATTTAATTTTACTTTATTGAATTATTGAAATTTTTTAATAGAAATTATATACAGAAATTATTATTTTTCTAATTCTTTTCTCCTGTATTTATTATACCCTATTATATACTATTACATATATTATACTATATTATATTGCTACTATTTGTTTATATATTTTATATTTTTTCTATTTATTTTTTATTTATTAACTTGTAAATCTATCAACAGTATTTTTAACAAATTTTTGTATAAAATTAAAAAATTTGCCATCAGTAGACTCAATATAACATCTGATCAATGGCTCAGTACCTGAAGGTCTTACAAGAATCCAGCTTTTATCTTCAAAAATTAATTCCACTCCTTCTTTATCTATAACATTAACTACTTTTTTACTATTGATTATTTTATCTTTCTGATCGAGAAAAGAATTAATAATATCATTTTTTTTATCTATTGGAATCTTTATATCGAGCCTTTTATTTTTAAAATTACCAAACTCATTACGAATCTTATTTAAATAATCTGACAAATAAAAACTGTTAAAATTTTTATTAAGAAAGGATTGAATTTCTACCAGGAGCAGGCCTGCCAGTAGTCCATCTTTCTCGGGAATATGTCCTTTAATGCTTAACCCCCCACTTTCTTCGCCGCCAACTATAACATCATTATTAATCATCTCTTTACCAATATATTTAAAACCAACAGGGGTTTCCAATACATTAATATTATTTTTTTCACATATTGCATCTATCAAGTGAGTGGTAGCTATCGATCTTACTACCCTGTCTGATGAACTATATTTTCTAGTTTTTATAAGGTAATATAATATTAAAGAAATAATATTATTAGGACTAATAAAAATACCTTTACCGTCAATTACTCCAAATCTATCTGCATCTCCATCCAGTGCTATTCCCAGATCTAAATTATTTTTCATAACATTGTTTTTCAGTAATATCAAATTTTTTTCAGAAGGATCAGGTAATTTTCCACCAAATAAAGTATCCCTATAATTATGAAATACAATAGGTTCAATGTTAAGATTATCTATTAAAATTTCGGGAAGAATTTTACTACCTGAACCAAACATTGTATCAACTGCTATTTTAGGCTTATTCTTTTTTATTAATTCACTATCAATATTTTCAATTAATTTGTTCTTGTAGCTATCAAATTTAAAAATATAATTAATATTCTCATCATAATTATCACTTTCTATTATTTTCAAATCTAAACTGTCTTTATTTTTAATTAAATCATTTAGAATAATTTCTATTTTACGAGTTGTGTTATTATCAGCAGGCCCACCATAATCAGGTATAAATTTAACTCCATTATAGATAGGTGGATTATGACTTGCAGTAATCATTATTGCACCATCCAGTTTTAATTCTCTTACCATGAAAGCAGTAGTAGGTGTGGGTATGGATTCTTTTGATATAAATACTTTAATACCATTTTTAGCAAAAATTTTACTAGCTTGTTTTGCAAATTCTTCAGAAAGGAATCTATTATCATAACCAATAAATATTCCCTTTTCATTTAAATTATTGCTTATTAAAAATTTGCTTATTGCCAGTATAATTAAACTAAAATTTTCGAAAGTAAATTCATCAGCTAAAATAGCTCTCCATCCATCAGTTCCAAATTTTAATTTTTCTTTCATTTATTGATTAATTTTTTATAAAATTGGTCAATTTTTGGTCGGGACGAGAGGATTTGAACCTCCGACCCCCAGTACCCCATACTGGTGCGCTAGCCAAACTGCGCCACGTCCCGTTGTTTTTTAAAAGTAAAATTATTATCTATTTTAAGATATTAGAAAATATTAGTAAAGTAATGGTTTGTACATTAAACCTCGGATTTAAACTTTCTTGACATTAGGATGTTAACAGATTTAACAGGATCTAAATTATTATAAATTATTTCATAAACACAATTAGTTATTGGAACATCAATATTTTTAATTTTTGCTATTTCGTAAACTGCCTTTGTGGTTTTTACACCTTCAGCAATCATAAACATACTACTTAAAATTTCATTAATTTTCTCACCTTTACCCAGTCTCTCCCCAACTTCCCTATTTCTACTGTTTTTGCTTATGCATGTAGCAATAAGATCTCCCATACCTGCTGCTCCTGCAAATGTCTGCGGATTTGCACCAAGCTTTGTTCCAAATTTGCTTAATTCATAGAGACCTCGGGTTATAAGAGATGCTTTTGTATTTGCGCCATAACCAAGACTATCTGAAATACCTGATGCTATTGCTATTATATTCTTCACTGCACCACTAACTTCGACACCGATTATATCTCTATTTGTATACACTCTAAAATAATCAGTTGAAATTATTTGTTGGAGATAATTCAGGAGTTTTACATTTAATGAAGATATAACTGTTACGCTTGGTAATTTATTTGCGACCTCCAAAGCAATATTTGGACCGGATAAAATTACAATTTTTGATTTTAAATCTTCTGGAACACATTGCTGCATTACCTGAGATAATCTAAGGTTAGTTCCAGTTTCAAATCCTTTAGCCACATTTATAATAGCTTTGATTTTATTACAATTACAAAGTAATTCGTTATAAAATAACTTTATTATACTTCTTAGAGTGTGTGAAGGAACTGCAAAAATAATTAAATCTGTGTTGTTTAATGCCTCTTTTTTATTTAAAAAAGGTTTAATATTCACTGGAAGTTTAAGATTGCTGGTATATTTTTTATTCTTCCTATCTTTTTTAATTTCATTATAAGTAGAGTCACTTCTTACCCATAATTTAATAATATAGCCTTTTTCAGCAAGCATTGCTGAAAGAGTTGTTCCCCAGCTGCCCCCTCCTATGATTGAAATTTTTAAATTATTTTCCATGATTAAATTAATAAAATTATAGATATAAAAATATTATAAACATATTTAAACTAATATTTAAATTTAAAAAAAATGGGAGTTCCTATAAAGCCAAAATTTTTCCTTATATTATTTTCAATAAATCTGATTATATTAGTTTTTTTCCTTATATCCATATTTGAAAAAACCAAAAAATATGGAGGGTTATTTTTTAATTGCTTTATGAATTTTACCCTAAATTTTTTACTTTTCCAGTAAACTGCACCCTGTTGCTCTAGTTCTTTAAACAATTTTATAAGTTTACCTTCAGTAACCTTTTTATTTCTCTCTTTAATTAAAGAATCAATCATTTTGAATATATTTGTAATACCTTTTTTATTTAAAGCGCTAATCTTAAGAAATGGAATAAATCTTGCAAAATCTAATTTTTTATCAAAGTCATCTACCATTTTTTTTAAAACTTCCTTATCAACAATATCAATTTTATTAAATACAACACATACACTTACCCCTTTTTCCAAACATATTTCCACTATTTTTATATCCTGTTTAGAAATCCCTTCCAAACAGTCAATTAGAATTAAACTTACTTCTGATTTTTCAATGGTTTTTATTGTTCTAAGTTTACTGTAAAATTCAAGATCTTCTTCTTTTAATTTATTTTTTTTAAGCCCTGCAGTATCTATAAATCTGTATTTTTTATTATTAATAGTTATTATGCTGTCTATGCTATCTCTGGTTGTACCTGCGAAATTATCAACAATTGTTCTATCTTCTTTTATGATAGTGTTAAATAATGTTGATTTTCCAACATTAGGTTTCCCAAGAATAGAAATACTTGAAATATCTTCATCTATAATTCTTTTTTTATTAACATCTATACTGACTATATATTTTTTTATTTTTTCAATTACCTCATCCAATAGATCCCCAATGCTTATACCATGCATGGCTGATACTTTTATTGGGTAACCAAATCCAAGTTCTAAGTAATCATTAGTGTAATATTTATCTTTTCTGTTATCCCATTTATTTCCAACAAATAATAGATCTTTATTTGATTTCCTAATTAAATCTGCCACTTCCTTATCTAACGGAGATAATGGTTCTGTTAAGTCAACTAAAAAAATAACTAAATTAGATTCATGAATTGCTTCTTTTGCTTGGAGAAGTATTTGCATGGAAAGCCTTTCTTTTGATTTAAAATCTATGCCTCCTGTATCAAGGATATAAAAATTAATACCATTCCAATCAGTAGTGTAATATTTTCTATCTCTTGTTATCATTGGCTCTTTGTGGACGATAGCTTCTCTTTTTTGGCATATTCTATTTATTAGGGTTGATTTCCCAACATTTGGCTTCCCAATTATGGCAATTTTTGGTATATCCTCTTTCATAATTAATTTAATTTCTAATTAATTAAAATGTTTAACAAATATATTTTTTGTTTATTATTTAATATATTTCTTTAATAAAACTTAATCCATCTTCAGGTATTATTTTTATTCGATTACTAATTCTTTCTATTTCATGCTTTCTGTAATTATCAATTGTTAAATTATCATTATTAAAAATACAATCAGGTATAATTATTTTACTATATTTTGTTATTTTTATTTTCTTTAGATTAGATATTATATCAATTCCACTTAAAAGTCCTGTAACTTTAATATTTCCACCAAAAAAATCATTTTTTATACTGATTACTTTTAAATAAGAGTTAACCAGTAAACTAAAATCTTTCTCTTTCTTCCCTATTATTTTTAGTGTTTCTGTTATTATATATTTTCCATATTCTGAAGTGACTATAAGAATACCTTTTTTATACGGATTATTATTGTTATCTGTTAAATTTATCGAAATTTTTTCCTTCTTAACTTGAAAAAATTTAAAAATCTGGTTTAAAAAATTTATATACTTGCCTACACCATTATTAATTTGAAAAAAATCTTTGTAATAATTGTAATCTGGGAATTTCTTTTCAGCAATAATATAAAACTCATCAGATAGAAAAATATTATCAGAATTATATTTTTTATTAAAATTGTTAGTAAAATTAATTATTTCAGATGCACCTATCTTATTATAGGTTTTTAATTCACTACACTTATTATATTTAGTGATCCCTACCGGTACTATACCAATAGATATGATATTATTAAAATGCCTAGTTAATTTTGTAAGAGTATTCTCTAAATCTTTCCTATCATTTATTCCAGGAATTAAAACAATTTGAATATTTGTTTTAATTCCATTATTGTCAAGAAACTTTAAATTTTTAATCCCAGAAATACTATTTTTATTTTGGAATATTTTATTTCTAACTTTTATATCAAAGCTATGAAGTGAAATATGTAATGGATAAAGATCGTATTTTATTATTTTATTTAAATCCTTTTCTTTAATATTAGTTAATGTTATAAAATTTCCATTTATAAAGGATTGAAGATAATCATCATCTTTTATATATAAAGTAGGTCTAAGATTTTTTGGCAGCTGTTTTATAAAGCAAAAGATACAGTTGTTGTTGCAAATTCTTACTTTATCCAAAATATTACATATTTTTAAGTTATTGATTATAAATCTTATATTAATTAAATTTTTTCTATTATCCTTTTTACGTTAAAAATATCTTCTAGTGGAGTTGACGCACCGCCACTTATACCGACATTTTTCCCACCTTTTACCCAATCCAAATTTAATTCTTTATAATTTTCAATATAGTATGTTCTGGGATTATATTTTTTAGATATTTCTACAAGATGAGCAGTATTAGCACTGTTTTTCCCGCCAACAATTATCACTACATCAACCTTTTTTGCAAGTTCTTTAGTAGAGTTTTGCCTCTTTTTCGTAGTATTACAGATAGTATTTTCAATTAATATTTCTTTACCTTTTTCAAGTATTTTACTTACAATTAATTGAAATTTTTCTATTGTTGAAGTTGTTTGGACTACTATCCCAATTCTGTTATTTTTTCTTAAAACATCAATATCTTTTTCATCTTCTATTACAACAACTGATTTTTTATTTTTTACATGCTCCCTTATTCCTATTACTTCAGGGTGGTTTTTACTCCCGATTATTACCAGATAATATCCCTTACTGGATAACATTTTTGCCTTGGATTGTGCCTTTTTTACAAAAGGACAGGTTGCATTTATTATTTTAATATTTTTTGCTTTTAATCTTTTTAAAATTTCTGGTCCCATTCCATGGGACCTAACAATAAATATACTCCCTGGAGTTATTTCAGCTTCATTGGCTGCAATAATTAACCCTTTTTTTAATAATTTATCAACTACTCCCTTGTTATGAATAATTTGCCCAAGAGAGTAGATTTTTATATTATTGTTTTTATATTTTTTAAGAAGCTGCTCGGTTATATCTAAAGCTCTTTTAACTCCAAAACAGTAACCTGAATATTTTGCAATTTCTACATTCATTTTTCTAATTTCTATATATTATAAATACCAGTATAAAATATTAAAATAATCACCATATAGTTTTGCATATCATATTATTTTGTAGACTACTATAATATTATGGGTTTTATTTTATTTCGTTATATAATTCCTTTATTGATGTCATTACTTTTTCTAAAATAATATTTATTGCTTCCTTTTTACTATATTTTTTTACAATATCTTCAATATGAATTAAATCCCCATAATATATTTTAACTTTTGGGAAAAATATTCTTTTATGTGGTTTCTGAATTATATTATTTGTTCCAGTTATTGCCAATGGTAGAATTGGACTTTTCCCCAAAATTGAAATTAAACCAGCACCTTTCTGACCTTCTCTTATTATGCCATCAACAGATCTTGTTCCCTCTGGAAATATACCCAATGTCTGTTCAGCTTCTAAAATATCTACTGAAGTTCTAATAGTACTTTTATCTACAGTAGATCTATTAACTGGGAAAGCATTAAGAAATGTTACAATAAATGATAAGAATTTATTTTCAAATAACTCTTTCTTTGCAATATAATAAACATATCTTGGAAAAAATATACACAGTATTACTGGATCAATATAGCTCATATGATTTGAACACAGTATTAATCTGCCCTTTCTTGGTATTTTATTACTACTATTCTTGACTATTTCTACCCTGAAAAGAATTTTAAAAATAATAGAAACTGTAAACTGAAGAAATAAATAGAATATATAATAACACTTGCTATGCTGTAATTTAAGATTCATTTAATCTTTCCCAATAAATTTTTCTTATCATTTCAACTACTTCATTTATGCTCATATTAGTAGTATCTATAACAACCCCATTTTCTGGAATAATTAGTGGGCTATCCTTTCTATTACTATCAATTTTATCTCTACTTATCATCTCATCTCGTATTAGTTTTACTTTTATTTCTTGTTTTTTTTCTTCAAGCTGTAATTTTCTTCTTTTTACTCTTTCTCCAAGATTAGCTGTTAAAAAAACTTTTAAAATTGCATTAGGGCAAACAATACTTCCGGTATCCCTTCCTTCAAGAATAACTTTATTCCCTTTAGCTATACTTCTTTGCATTTTTACAAGATATCTTCTTACACCGGAAAGCTTTGATACTATAGAAACAGCAGCACCTACTTCTTTACTTCTTATTTCATCTGTAACATCTATTCCATTTAACTTAATTTTAGTAAATCCTTTTTCATCTGTTACTCTATAATCTAGCTCTATTTTAGTTTTTTTTGCTATTTTAAGTATTGATGCTTCATCCTGGAAATCTAAATTATTTCCTAACGCCAGCAAGGTTAGTGCTCTATACATTGCACCTGTATCTATATATTTTAAACCCAGTTCTTTTGATAATATCTTTGCTATGGTGCTTTTACCACTTCCTGCAGGACCATCTATTGTAATTATATTATTCATTTTTATATTAGCAATTTTTTTAAAATATACTTAAAATCTGGAAATGATGTATTAATGCAATCTGATCTTAATATTTTTACTTTACCTTTTGATAGTAAGGACAATATTGCTAGTGACATTGCAATTCTATGATCTCCAAAACTATCTACAGATCCCTCGCCAACTCTTAAATTTTTATCACCTTCAATTATTAAATTATCTTCCTTCTCTTTTACCTTAATACCTAGTTTTTTGAACTGGCTGACAATTGAAGAAATCCTATCGCTTTCCTTATATCTTAATTCTCCAGCTCCATTTATAATAGTTTTTCCATCTGACTTTGCAGCTGCAGCACATATTATTGGAATTTCATCAATAATAACTGGGATTTTTTCTTTTTCGATAATAATTGAATTAAGATTACTATAGCTAACTTCAATATCGGCAAAAGGCTCATTTCCAGACTTACGTATATTCTTTATAGTAATTCTTCCGCCCATTTTTTTTAATATTTCTAAAAAATAACACCTGGTTGGATTTATACCTACATCTTTTATTATTAAATGTGAACCTTTTAATATTAAAGCTGCTACGATAAAATATGCTGCTGAAGAAATATCACCGGGTATATATACATTTTTTGCTCTTAATTTATTTCCAGGTATTATTTTTGTGTACTTTCCATTATATGAAATATTTGCCCCAAAGTACTCAAGCATTCTCTCTGTATGATCCCTTGATACATTTGGTTGTATTATTTCTGTTTCACCTTTGGCATGAAGAGCAGCTAAAATAATGCTTGATTTCACCTGCGCACTGGATATATTAATTAAAAATTCTTTACCTTTTAATCCACTACTGCCAAATATTACTAACGGTGCCTTAGTATTATTATCCCTGCCATATATATTTGCCCCCATTTCATTAAGAGGTTTTATTATTCTATCCATTGGTCTGCTATTAACAGAACTATCGCCACTTAATACTGTCATAAACTTGGTTGCACTTAAAACTCCACTAATTATTCTTATAGTAGTTCCTGAATTACCGACATCCAGAACCTCTACAGGTTCTTTAAAGTTTTCTATTCCTTCACCTTTGACGACTAAATTACTATTTAATTTTTCAATTTTAATACCAAGTTTTTTAAGTATCTCAATAGTCCTTATACAATCTTCAGAAAATAAAAAATTTTCTATTACAACAGTGCCTCTGATAGTAGAAGATATGATTGCACTTCTATGGGATATTGATTTATCTCCTGGAACTTTTATTTCACCCTGGATGCTGCTTTTACCCTGAACTTCCATTTTTAATCACTTATAACTTTTTTTACTCTTAACTCATAGCCAGCACTTTTAATTGCACTTCTTGCAATTTCTCCAGCATTTTCACCCTGTACTAAAATTTTAAGTATGCCTCCGCCGCTAACTTCTGTTGAATGAAAAATTGATATATCTTCTATATTAATTCCACACGAACTAATAGCAAGGGTTATTTCACTCAATACTCCTTTTCTATCTGGAATTGATATCATTAATTCATATAATTTTGAAATGTCTTTCTCTATGTACTTGGGTAAATTAACTCTAGCTTTTTTTGCTTCAATATAATGATTTTTTATATAATCACTTTTATTTTCTTTTAAATTTTCTCTAAATTTATATAAGTAACTAATATATTCATCCAGTGCTTTAATAATTTCCTTCTTATTTTCCAAACTTATATCCAGCCACATTTTTGGATTTGACGCAGCAATTCTTGTCATATCTCGAAATCCTCCAGCACATAGCTTGAATAGATTTTTTTGCTCAATTTGTTTATCATTTATTAATTTTACTAAATTTGTAGACAAAATGTGTGGAAGATGGCTTATAAGTGAAACAATCATATCATGTTCTTTGGGTGTAACCGTTATTACTATTGAACCCATTTTATTTAAAATTGAATGTAGCTCCATTAAAGATTCAGTTTTAGTCTTATCAGTTGGTGTTAATATGTAGAAAGCATTTCTGAAAAGATCAGGATTTGCATTTAATATTCCCTCATTTTCAGACCCAGCCATTGGATGTCCACCAATAAAAATGACATTACCTGGTAAAATTTTGTTAATTTCTTCAACTATATTTTCCTTGGCACTCCCAACATCTGTAACTATAGCTTCGTCTTTTAGGTGATCCTTAATAGAGTTTATTACATTAACTATTTTACTTATTGGAGTAGCAATAATAATTAAATCTGCATTCTTAACTGCATCTATATAATCGACTGCAATTTTATCAATAATATTTCTATACTTTGCTATATTCATTGCATCAGAAATCTTATCAAATCCTGTTACTTTAAAATCTTTATTTACATTTTTCAGAGAAAGAGCAAGCGACCCACCTATTAACCCTAGTCCTATTATAGATATATTCTTTATTTTATTTCTTTTTCTATTCATAAATAGTTTTCCTTTTATAATCCAAATTATGAGATTAGTTTTTTTTCACTATTTTTTCTTTAAAAATTATTTTTAATATTTTACTACACTTAGTTTCTTTTTATTATAGTTTTTTTAAATTATATCTTTTTTACTCTAAAAAAAAATATATATTTAATTATATTTTATACTCTTCCTTATCTTAAATAATAAAAATTTTTATTATAATCTATTAAACTCTAATAAACTCTAATAATTAGGAAATTTCTATTAATTTCTATTGACATAAATAATTAACTTTGCTATATTAATAAAGTCTTAAATCAGGAGGCAACTTTTAATAATAGCCTAAATTTATAAACGAAAGAATATAAAGATAAAGTTAATATGTTAAAAAGTCCCTGAGAAAAGGTTTAAGATAAGACCCCAAGATGTTAAGTAGCCTAAGGTGGAAACTATGGTAAAAGATAACTTGGGGTATTTTTTTATACTTCAATTAGAATATTAACCAGTATTAATAATTAATTAAGATTTTATCTATTTTCTTAGGTCTAAGTAAGAAAATAATTGCAATACTAATCCCAGCAAATATAAAAATAATGATTTCTGTTATCATTATTCCAAATTTATATACTGCATATACTGCAATAAAATCAATTATAAAATGATAAATAATTGCTATAGCTATAAAATAATATTTCCTCTTTAAAAAAGCATACACTATTATAACTGATAGAGATACCTGTATGGTAATAGCAAAAATTCTTTCCATTGAGCCTACTAAAGGTAAATACCAATTAATATCCTGGAACTGGGAAATAGTATACTCAGGTAGGATATTTGGAAAAAATCTAAATAAAATATAGTTGATTAAGGATGTAATCCCAACAAATATCATTGATTCCCCACCACCGCCATGACCAATTCCATACATAATACTTTTATATAAATTTCTTGGTTTTATTATTACACCAATTGCTAATATTCTAACCCCTTCTTCAAATAGACTAGCTGTTAATGAAACAAATAATGCTGACATTATAATAAATTTTTCTCCATGGAAATTAAATCTGAATAAACCAGTAACATAATTATTTAAGGGAATTCTAATAAGTGAAGCTAAGAATAAAACCATTCCTAAAAAAAATATTGCCCATGATACTTTAAATTTTTTCCATATTATGAACGCAAGTATTAAAGGCAGTCCAATTTCTATTATTATAGAAACTATATATGAAAAATCTCTTAATATGACATTATTCACTTAAAACTCCTTGATATATTTACACTGTTCTTGATTCCTTAATGTATTTTTTAATAATACTTATTAAAAATTCTATTTTTTCTTTTGTTATCCAATAATGAGTTACAAATCTAAATTCACCGTAATAACTTGGATTTATTTTAATTTTATATTTTTTTAAGTAGTTTATGAATTTTTTTTCATTAAAATCTCTTATTTCTAATTTAAAAAATATCATATTAATATCTAATCTATTCCTTATTATTCTAAATATTTTCATTTTTTCTAATTGTTTCGCAAGGTATTTAGCATTCTTATGGTCCTCATTTAAACGGTTTGCCATCTTATCTAATGATATTAAACAAGCAGCTGCTATATATCCAGTTTGCCGCATTCCTCCTCCCATTAACTTTCTATTTCTTCTTGCTTTTCTTATAAATGCATTGTCTCCAGCTAATATAGAACCTATAGGTGAACATAATCCTTTAGAAAAACAAAACATAACTGAGTCTGAATATTTAGCGATCATGTCTGGTTTTAAATTTAAAGCTATAGAAGCATTAAATATCCTTGCTCCGTCTAGATGAACTGGTATATTTTTAGATCTTGCATAATTATAAACTTTAACCATATTTTCTATTGGAACAACTGTTCCAGATGTATGAGCATTTTCCATACATATAAGACCAGTTTTAGGGAAATGTATATCTTTTCCCCTATGCAGTGATTCAAGTTCATTTAAATTTATTTGACCAAGATTATCTTTAAGTGCTCGAAGTTGCACCCCCGAAATCACAGATGCTGCTCCAACTTCATAAAGAACAATATGATTACTACCAGGAATTATAACTTCATCTCCCCTGTTTGTATGAGTTAGCAAAGCAAGTTGATTCCCAAAAGTTCCGGTAGGGATAAATAAAGAAGATTCCTTTCCTAAAATATCTGCAGATTTTTTCTCTAATAATTTAACGGTAGGATCATCTTCGTATACATCATCACCTACAATTGCACCCCTCATAGCATCAAGCATCTCTTCTGTTGGTTCTGTTACTGTATCACTCCTAAGGTCAATCCATTCCATAATAAATCGTGGTTATAAAAAAATTATCCATGAAATAATATATTAATAATATTATTAATACTCATTTGGTTCTAATTCAACTAAAGATATTTTTAATTTCTACAAGCTTTAGGCCATTTTTCAGTACTATTAACTTAATAATTAGTATTATATCTAATTTTAAAAAATTTTACATTGGTACTAAAAATCCTGCTCTTATACTATACCTTGAGCTATCATAGCATCTGCAACCTTAATAAACCCTGCAATATTTGCTCCAAGAACCAAGTTTCCTTCGTCCCCATATTCTTTAGCTTTCATAATTGATTTTTTAAAAATACAAGACATTATACTTTTTAGCTTTCTATCAACTTTTCCATAATCCCAGTGAGTTCTTGAACTATTTTGTGACATTTCTAGCGCTGATACTGCTACTCCACCTGCGTTTGATGCTTTCCCGGGAGCATATAAAATTTTATTTTCTAAAAATATTTTAATTGCTTTTGAACTACAGGGCATATTTGCACCTTCACCAACCGCATAGCAACCATTTTTTACTAAATTTTTAGCTGCTTTCTCATCAATCTCATTCTGGATTGCACATGGTAGCGCAACATCACATTTAATTTTCCATATATCTAAAGAATTATCAATATACTCTGCATGAGGATGTTTCTTTTTATAATTATATATCCTTTTTCTACAAAACTCTTTTATTTCTTTTATAACATTTAAATCAATTCCTTCAGGGTCATAAATATAACCATTTGAATCACTCATAGCAACTACTTTACCACCTAGTTCACTAACTTTTTTATTAGCATATATTGCAACATTACCAGATCCTGAAATTATAACTCTTGCTCCTTTTAATGACTTATTATTCTTCTTAAGCATTTCATCCATAAAATATATTAAACCATATCCTGTAGCTTCTTTTCTTAATATAATTCCACCACATTCAATACTTTTTCCAGTAAACACTCCATCAAAAGAATTTTTAAGTCTTTTATATTGACCAAACATATAATCAATTTCCCTAGCTCCAGTACCAATATCTCCAGCAGGGACATCTGTTAAAGGACCAATATATCTGAATAATTCAGTAATAAAACTCTGACAGAATCTCATAACTTCCATGTCAGATTTTCCTTTAGGATCAAAATCACTTCCTCCTTTTCCACCACCAATACATTGTCCAGTGAGAGAATTTTTAAAAATCTGTTCAAACCCTAAAAATTTTATAATCCCCAGGTTAACTGATTCGTGAAATCTTAAGCCTCCTTTGTATGGACCAATAGCACTATTGAATTCAACCCTGAAACCCCGGTTTACTCTTAACTTACCCTTATCATCAACCCAGGGGACTCTAAAAATAATTTGTCTTTCAGGCTCTACTATTCTTTCCAAAATCCCTGCTTTTTCATATTTGGGGTTTCTTTCAATAACAGGTTCTATGGAGGTTAAAAATTCTTTTACAGACTGGTGGAATTCTGGCTCTCCTTTATTTCTTTCTACTACAATATTAAAAATCTTCTGTACATAAGAACTTTTTTTATTTTTAGGAATATTCTTCTTATATTTCATTATACCTCTCCTCTTTTAATGTACATTTTTTTAAATAAATCATTTTTGATTTGGAAAAATAAAAAAGCATCTATATTTTAGACAAATCATTGTCTAACAATACAAATGCTTCTTTGCATTTTTTAAGGCTGCGTTGCCTTACTTTATTAAATTTTATGTTTGGTAATTATAAGATTTTTAGATATAAAAGTAAATAATAATAATTATAATTTTTTAAAGAAGTTACTAATTAAGCTATATATTACTATTAATATTTTTTTACCAATAAATTTATAATTTTAGTCAGTTTCAATTATTGGTATTATAATAGTTCCTTTGTTTGTTATATAATCTGAAGACTTTAGATTATTTATTTTAATAATTTCACTTATAAATTTATCCTTATTTTTTAAGCTCGAATATTTCTCTGCAAGCTCATCAATTTTTAACATGCCATTAACTGTTACTTGAGTATATTTTATTGTATTTGTTTCTGTAAACTTAGATCTATTGCTATATACTGCTATTATAGTAAGTATACTTACTATAATTATAAGAATTAATAATATTATATTTTTTATTTTTATTTTTAATGATTCCATTTTTTTTATAAAACCAAACATATGTTCGATATTTTTTATAATAATACAACCAAACATATGTTCGTGTCAATAATTTTTTAATTTTTTTTTAAAATATATTATTTAAAATTATTTATCTAATTTTCATACTACTTTTTATTTTTATTTGATAAAATAAATTACAATAAAGAAAAATAAAATTATTTAAATTTAAAAGGAGTAAAAATGGTAGAGATGTATTACGATAAAGATATTGATATGAATATCTTAAAAGGAAAAAAAATTGCAATTATAGGTTATGGTAGCCAGGGTCATGCTCATTCCCAGAATTTAAGAGACAGCGGATTAGACGTTATCGTTGGAGAATTAGAAGATAGTAAGCCCTGGAATGATGCAAAACAAAAAGGATTTAATGTTTACTCTGCTGATGAAACTTCCAGGCAAGCCGACATTATTATGTTTTTAGTTCCTGATCAGCTTCAAAAAGAAATTTATTATAAATATATTGAGCCCAATCTTGAAGAAGGAAATATATTATGCTTCGCACATGGTTTTAATATTCACTATAATCAAATTATCCCCCAAAAAAATATTGATGTTGTAATGATTGCACCCAAGGGTCCAGGGCATATCGTTAGAAGGATGTATACAGAAGATAGCGGTGTTCCATCAATTATAGCAGTCGAACAGGATTTTTCTAGTAAAGCCAAGCAGTATGCATTAGCTTATGCAAAAGCAATAGGTGCTGGAAGAGTCGGGATAATTACAACTACATTTGAAGAGGAAGTCGAAACAGATTTATTTGGTGAACAAGTAGTACTTTGCGGAGGTACAACAGAATTGATAAGAGCAGGATTTGATACATTAGTTGAAGCAGGATATCAGCCGGAAATTGCTTATTTTGAGGTATTAAGCGAATTAAAATTAATAGTGGACCTGATCTATGAGAGTGGAATTACTGGCATGAGAGACTCTATTAGTGATACTGCTGAGTATGGTGATATGCTTATTGGCAAAAAAGTTATAACGCCTGAAACTAGAAAAAATATGAAGAAAATATTAGAAGATATTCAATCAGGTGAATTTGCAAAAAATTGGATACTTGAGAACAAAGCTGGCAGGCCTGTATATAATTCTATAAAGAAGAAAGAAGAAAATCACTTAGTTGAAAAGGTAGGAAGAAATCTTAGGAAAATGATGCCCTGGATTAAAAAAGGTGAGGAATAAATATAAATAAATTAATCGAACTAATGTTTGATATAAAATTGTTTCGTTGTTATAATAATCTCTAAATAGAAGATGTTATAAATTCAAGCATAAATAACTGTTAAAAAAATAATTATTTTATAAAAATATTTATAAAAAAATAAATTAAAAATTAATATTTCCAGATATGAATAAAAAAATCATTGAGAGACAAAGAAAAATACTTGAATTTATAGCTCAAAAAATAAAAAAATCAGGATATCCTCCTTCAGTAAGAGAAATTGGAGCTGCAGTTAATCTAAGTTCCCCTGCTACAGTTCACTCACACCTAAAAAAACTTGAAAAAATGGGTTATATTAGAAGAGACTCCAGCAAACCAAGAACAATTGAAATAATTTCTGATCAATTTAAAGTAAATATAAACAAAGATGAAAATAGTAATTTTATATTTGTTCCATTAGTAGGTCACATAGCTGCTGGAAAACCTATTTTAGCAGAAGAAAACATTGAAGATTACTTTCCTGTAACTACTGATTTTGTCAGAGATAATAATGATGTCTTCGTTCTCCAGGTAAAAGGTGACAGTATGGTTAATGCTGGTATTTTAGATAGAGACTATATTATAGTTAGGAAACAAAATACAGCTATCAATGGCGAAATAGTAGCAGTTTTATTAGAAGATGAAGCTACTGTAAAAAGATTCTTCAAAAATTCAAAAAGTATAAAATTAATGCCTGAAAATGATTATATGGAACCTATTGAAGTTTTAGATGCTCAAATACTTGGAAAAGTTATCGGAATAATAAGAAAATACTTTTAATTGTTTCTAATCGCTTTTATTTTTATAAATGTATTTTGATAATTGATTATAAGTTTTAAGACCAGCATTAATAAATAGTACTACGCTATCTTCTAAGTATTTTTTATCTAATACTTCACAATTATCATAAACAAATGAAATTAGCTTGTTTCTACTATATGGAATTTTAACAGATATTTTTAAATTATTTTTTTCGAATATTTTTTTTATTCTTAAATTTAAATCTTTAAATCCTATTTTTTTTAGAGCTGAAATAAAAACTGCATTTTTATACCTCATTTTTACTTCTTTAAGTCCTTCTGTATTTATTTTATCAATTTTATTAAAAATCAAAATAGCCGGTTTGTTATGTACGTCAATATCTTTTAATACTTTGCTAACACTTGAAATATGACCTGCGTAATTAGGATTATTGATATCTACCAATAATAAAAGAAGATCTGATTTTCTAACTTCTTCTAATGTTGATTTAAAAGATGCAATTAATTGATGTGGTAACTTTTCTATAAATCCCACTGTATCTGAAATTAGAACAATATTTCCAGATAATATCTTACTTTTCCTGGTTGTAGAATCAAGAGTTGAAAATAACATATCCCTGACACATACCTTTGAATTAGTAATAGCATTTAACAATGTTGATTTTCCACTATTTGTATAACCGACAATTGAAGCTAGAAACAATTTGTTTTCTTCTCTTTTTTTCCTTTGTATGTCTCTTTGGATAACTATCTGGTTTATCTTTTTATCAAGTTGAGTTATTCTTTTTCTTATTTTTCTTCTATCAACCTCAAGCTTTGTTTCACCAGGTCCCCTAATTCCAATTCCTCCGGCTAATCTTGATAGTTGAATGCCTTTTCCTGTTAGTCTCGGAAGTAAATATTTAAGTTGAGCCAATTCAACCTGTATCTTACCTTCTCTGCTATGTGCTCTTTGAACAAATATATCTAAAATTAATGCGTTTCTATCAATAATCTTTATATCTAATTTATTCTGTAGATTATTCTGCTGTGCAGGCGTTATTTCTTCATCAAATATTACAAGATCTGTTTTTTTATTATAAATATTATTTTTTATTTCATTTAGTTTACCAATACTTATAAAATATTTAGGATTTATTCTATTTTGATTATGAATTATTACATCATTTACATATGCACCTGCGCTTACAGCTAAATTTTTTAATTCGTTAACATTTTCATCAAATATAAATTTATTCTTATGTTTATTTAAAAATTTCTTTTTACGACTTTTAAAGTTAATAAAAATTAATAGAGCTCTTTCCTTACCTGTATTATCTGAATTTATTATTTTTTTATTTTTAATATTTAAGGTTTTAACCATATATTAAATTATAATATAACTTTTTGAATTCTATCCATTGCTTCTTCTAATCTATCATCAGAAATAGTAAGAGATATCCTGAAATAACCATCCCCGAAGCTGCCAAAAGCACTTCCAGGCGTAACAACAACATCTGCTTTATCCAGTAACATCTTCGCAAATGTTTTTGATGTAAATCCATCTGGAACTTTCGACCAAACATAGATAGTTTTATCTGATTTATAATAATCTATCCCTATTCTTTCCAACAACTCCTTTACCATTTTTCTTCTCTTATTATAAATAACATTATTATATTTAACATACTCATCATAATTATTTAATGCCTCTACAGCAGCATATTGGATAGCTTTAAAAATACCAGAATCTACATTTGTTTTATACTTTCCAAGACTTTTTATTATCTCACAATTTCCTACTGCGTATCCTACTCTCCATCCGGTCATGTTAAATGTCTTTGAAAGTGAATTAAATTCTATTCCGACTTCCTTTGAACCATCAGCGTTTAAAAAGCTTATAGGCTTATCATTATCATCAGAGTAAATATCCGAATAAGCATTATCCTGGCAAGTGATTATATTGTATTTTTTTGCAAAAGATACGAGTTCTTTGAAAAAATTTATATCACAAGAAGCAGATGTTGGATTATTAGGATAATTTACATATATAATTTTTGTTTTTCTCGCAACACCTTCTTTTATCTTTTCAAAATCTATTAAAAAGTCATTTTCTTCTTTTAGCGGCATTGTATATGGAATTCCACCTGCAAAAGAAGAACCTATTTTATAAACAAGATACGAAGGATCTGGTATTAATGTATAATCCCCTGGATTGACAAATGTATATGCAATGTTTGCAATACCCTCTTTAGAACCTAATACTGAAATTATTTCTTTTTCTGGGTCTAAATCAACTTCAAATCTTTTTTTATAAAATTTAGAGACAGCTTCTTTAAAAATACTCATTCCATAACTTGAGGAATATCTATGATTTTGTGGATTTTTTGCTTCCTTGCATAAAGACTTAATGATATTATTATTTGTAGGAATATCAGGATCTCCTATCCCCAAGCTTATAACATCTATACCCTTTTCTTGTTTTTTATTAATAATTTCGTCAATTTCTGCAAATAAATATGGAGGTATACTTTTCAAACGATCAGATTCTTCAAAATGCATAAAACTTATCCTTTCTCAGAATTAAAAATTAGCCTCACTGTTATTAAATTTTATAAAGTATTTATTATCAATCAACTCCAAATAAAAAAACTATATAAAGTATTCACCATTAAATATGTAATTAACTGTTCCTTCAAGAAAAACACTCGATTTCTTATTTTTCCATGTAATATTTAGTTTCCCTCCAGGTAAATTAACTCTTGTATTATCACTTTTAATCTTTCCTAACTTTATAGCACATACAACAGCTGCACATGCTCCAGTACCACATGCAAGAGTTTCTCCTACTCCCCTTTCCCAGACTCTCATAGATAATTCCTTATTACTTACAATTCTTATAAATTCTACATTTGTTTTTTTAGGAAATATATGAAAATTTTCCAATGCTGGGCCCCATTTGTTTAAAGGCACATTATTTAAATCCATATTTTCATCAATTAATACTACACAATGCGGGTTTCCCATTGATACACAATTAATATTAAATATATTTGAATTAATTTTTGCTTTATAGTTAAAAATTTCATTAATTTTTCTTCCTTCTATATTCACCGGTATTTTTTCAGGATTAAATTCAGGTAAACCCATATTAACTTTTATACTGTTTAAAGAAGTCTCTTTTTTTTTAATTAATACCTCTTTTATCCCAGATAATGTTTCAATATTTAGTAAAATTTTTTTTGAAATATTATTCTCATAAATAAATTCAGCCATACATCTAATACCATTTCCACACATTTCTGCTATTGTTCCATCCTTATTATAATATTTCATCATATAATCTGCTTTTTCTGATTTTTCTACAATTATTAACCCATCAGCTCCTATTCCAAAATTTCTATTACATATCTTAGAAATTTCCTCTGAAGAAAATTTTAAATGCTGTATGGTTGAATCCATTATAATAAAATCATTACCCTGGCCAGTAAATTTTGAAAATTTGATTTTTCTCATTTTAACCTCTTCAGTTAACTGAATTTTTCCAGATTATTTTTATAATATCATTTATCGAGTATAAAATATTATCATAATTATTTACTCTTATCCAATTAATTCTTTTATCAGCTTTGAACCATGTTAATTGTTTTTTAGCAAGTCTTTTTGTATTTTTTTTAACTTCAAAAATACATTCTTTAAGACTTTTATCTCCCTCTAAATATTCTAAGACTTCTTTATACCCTATAGCTTGTCTTAAACTACGGCTCTTGCCATACCCTTTATTTTTCAAATTTTTTACTTCTTCAATTAAGTTGTCATCAAACATCCTGTCCACTCTATTTTCTATCTTCCTGTAAAGAATAGATCTATCAATTTCTATCCCTATAAAAATACTTTTGTATATTGATTCTCTATTTTCCCAGTTATTTTGAAATTTTGAAAAAGTTTTTCCTGTTATTTTATAAACTTCAAGAGCTCTAATTATTCTTCTTTCATCATTTTTACTTATTTTACTAGCATATTTTTGGTCTATTTTTTCTAGTTTTCTATATAAAGTATTTAACCCATCTTTTTTTATTTTTCCTAACAATGATTTTCTAATATTTGGATTTGACTTAGGAATGAATTCCAGATTATCAACAGTTCCTCTTATATATAATCCTGATCCACCGACAAGTACTGGTATTTTATTCTTTGAAAAAAAATATTTTTCTATTTTTAGCCTGCATAAATCCCTAAACTCTACAACTGTCATTATTTTGTCTGGGTTAATAATATCTACCATGAACTGTTTAATTTCGTATTTTTCTGTATTATATTTATCTGTACCAATATTCATACCCTTATAAACCTGTATAGAGTCCAATGATATAATATTTGTTTTTAGCATACTTGCAAGATTTAATGCAATTTCTGTTTTTCCAATACACGTAGGGCCGCATATTATTAAAACCTTTTTATTTTCTATAATCTTTTTTATTAAAACATCATAATTTATATAGTTCTTATTTAATTTTTCATTAAATATTTTTAAATCTTTATATTTTAAAATTTTCATAATAATATATAAATTATTTCACTTTATTCTTAATTTCTCTTTACTCTTACTTGTATAATTTACCTTTAAGATAAAAAGTTTTTGTATCTATTATTTCTATATATTTAAACTTCCCAATATCTTTTTTACTTCCTTTAAAATTAACAATTAAGTTATTTTCAAGTCTGCCCTTAAGAATATCTTTGCCTTTAATACCAAAACCTTCAACTAGTACTTCAAACTTTTTCCCAATTAACTTTTTATTTTCCTCAAGTGAAATTTTATTTTGAATTTCTAATAATTTTAAAAATCTTACCTTTTTTTCTTTTAAAGTTTTATTATCGTATAAATTATAAGCTCCAGTTCCTTCTCTATTTGAGTAAATAAAAGTAAAAGCCCTATCGAACCTTACCTCTTTTACTAAATTTAGAGTCTGCCTAAAATCTTCTTCATCTTCACCTGGAAATCCTACAATAATATCTGTTGTGATAGAGCAATTTGGTATCTCTTTTCTTATAAATCTTACTATTTTTAAATACTGTTCAGCTGTATACTTTCTATTCATTTTTTTCAATATCCTATCAGCGCCTGATTGCAGTGGCAGATGAATATGTTTTGCAATGTTTTCATTTTCCTTTATAGTAAAAATTATATCATCTGAAAAATCTTTTGGATGTGATGTTACAAATCTTATCCTACGCAGGCCTCTGATTCCTGAAATATTTTTTAAAAGATTTGAAAAATTAATATTTTTTTTACCATTACTTATCAAATCTCTTCCATAAGAGTCTACATTCTGGCCTAATAATGTTATTTCTAAAACGCCATCCAGAACAAGTTTTTTAACATGTTTTATAATTTTATCTGGATGTACAGATATTTCTTTTCCTCTTACATATGGTACTATGCAGTAAGAACAATAATTATTACAACCTATTATAATTGGAACATAAGCTTTAAAATTTAAATATCTTTTCGATTTATATATGAACCTGTCGGATCCTTTTTCCCTTATCAAGCATATATTATTTAATGATTTCTTTCTTTTAATAAGCTCAGGTAGTTCGTATATATTATGAGTGCCAAAGACAATATCTATATACGGGAAATCTATTAATAATTTCTTTTTTAAATTTTGAGCTGTGCACCCGCCTATACATATTAATAATTCGGGGTTTCTACTTTTTAATTTCTTTAAATTACCAATATGTCCATACAATCTATTTTTTGCTTTTTCTCTTACTGCACATGTATTAAATATTATTATATTTGCTTTATTAATGTCAGTAGACTCATTGTAGCCATTGCTTTCTAATAAATAAGAAATCCTCTCTGAATCATATTCATTCATTTGACAGCCAAAAGTCTTAATAAAAAAATTCATTAATTTTTTCCTTCATAAAAAGAATTTAAATAGTTAAGACAAAAATGATTATTTCAAATAAAAAATGATTAAAAAATTTATTTTATTTCAACAGTTAGAACAATAGCAGTTTTTATTTCCCCATTTACTTCAATATCTTTAAAAAAGGGAATACATACAAGCTCCTGCCCGGTAGGAGCAATATAACCCCTGGCTATTGCTACCCCTTTTATTGATTGGTTCAATGCGCCTGCTCCAATAGTTTGGATTTGAACTTTACTTTCTTCCCTGATTATACCTGCTATCGCACCTGCAACAGAATTTGGTTTGGATTTTGAAGAAACTTTAAGTAATTTCATATTTTCTTTTTTTTGTTCAATCTTTTTGCTTTAATTCTATTATTAATTTTATTGCATTATTAGCTCTTTTGAATTCTACTTTATTTTTCAGTGTGATAAAGTATTTACTGCCAAGCTTTAAAACTTCTTCTTCGACTAAGTCTACTATTGTTTTTATCTCTTTATCATTAAACCTGCTTGAAAGTCTTAACTCGTCATAAAGCTTTATTCCACCTTTATTTTTTTTATTACTATTATATTTTGAGTTTAATCCTACAACACTAGTATGTTCTTTATTATAATCATCAGTTAAATTCAAATCAATAGAATTTAAAGTATTTATTTCATTATAAATAATCCTCTGAATATTTCTCGGAGATAAATCAATATTAAATATTTTTTTAGATATTTCTTCTAATAAATTATAATTATTAGTCAGAGATGGAAATTCTATTAATTTTACTTCATTATTGTTAATGTACCTATAAAAATTATCCCACTTGTCAAATACTGGTAATTTATTACTTTTATTTAAATTTATTGCTTTATTTCTTATCGTAGAAATAATTTGAGTAGGTGTTCCGTAATAGAAATTTATGTCTCTATTTCTCAATTTAAATTCTAATATTGTTTTTATTATATTATTTACTCCTCCTATTATTTCAAATTTACCATTAACTCTTTTTATTTCAGGTAATACAGACTGGTCCCTTTTTTCTGTAATATTTTCTAAGTCTATATTTAGATATATAGAAGTTCCTCTTTCAGTATTAGAATATGTTACCTTTATCTCATCTATATTTAACTTTATAGAAAATAAAGCCATTCCTCTACCATGAAAACCATAATTATCCTTCTTGCCATCTTCAAGTTTTGAAGTCACTCTTGATTCAAAGATAATATTATGAAATTTAGGAGGAATACCCACACCATCATCAATAAAATATAATATCCTTCTTTTATCTTCAATTTTTTTTGTTCCTATAAATACATTCTTACAATTAGCGTCTCTACTATTCCTTAACAGTTCTATGATTATATCTTCAACACAATTTATATCTTGTAGTGCCTGCCTTCTTTCTGCTTCAGAAACTTTTAGCTTTACATAACCATTTCCTAAATCTTCCTCTATATTTAATTCTTTTTTAATATTTAGTTCAGATAAAAACCTGCTGATATCTGAATTATTTTGCATAATCTATAGCTCTACTTTCTCTAATGACTGTTACTTTTATTTGTCCAGGGTAATCCATTTCACTTTCTATCTTTTTTGCTATGTCTCTTGCAATTACAGAGGACTTATCATCATCAATTTCTTCAGGTTTAACCATTACCCTAATTTCTCTGCCAGCTTGAATAGCAAAAGCTTTCTCTATTCCTGTAAAATCAGTAGCAATTTTTTCCAGGCTTTCTAACCTTTTTATGTAATTTTCCAAAGTCTCTCTTCTTGCTCCAGGCCTTGATCCTGATATTGAATCAGCAGCTTGAACTATTATATCCAGTATAGTTTCTGTTTCAATTTCATTATGATGTGCTTCAATAGAATGACATATTTCTTCATCTTCATGAAGTCTTTTTGCAAGTTCTGCACCTATAATCGCATGTGAACCTTCAATATCATGAGTTAGTGCTTTTCCTATATCATGCAGAAGCCCTGCTCTTTTAGCTTTTTTAATGTTGTAACCTAATTCAGAAGCAATCACTCCTGCCACATATGCAACTTCTTTTGAGTGAAGAAGAACATTTTGCCCGTAACTTGTCCTGTATTTCAATCTTCCCAGTACTTTTATTATACCTGAATTTACCTCAGATATTCCTATATCAAATATTGCTTGCTCGCCTTCCATTTTAATTTCATTATTTATAAGTTTACTTGCTTTTTCATACATTTCTTCAATCCTTGTAGGATGTATCCTTCCATCCATTATTAAATTTTCAAGTGTAACTCTTGCAATTTCTCTTCTGACAGGATCAAATGAGGACAATATTACAGCTTCTGGAGTATCATCTACTATAATATTAATTCCTGTAAGATTTTCAAAAACTCTAATATTCCTTCCTTCTCTACCAATTATTCTTCCTTTCATTTCATCATTTGGTAGATTTACCACTGATACTGTTGTTTCACTTGTATGCTCTATAGAACATCTTTGGATAGCCTGAGCTATTATTTTTTTTGAAATCTTATCAGCATCTTCCTTAGTTTGAGCTTCAATTTTTCTAATCTCCTTTGCACATTCATATTTTGCATCTTCTTCTATTTTTTTCATTAATATTGCTTTAGCTTCATCTTTAGTTAATTCTGCTATAGCTTCAAGTCTAAATATTTCCTTTTTTATTAAATCATCGAGATTAGTTTTTAATCTATCCATATCCTTTTCCCTTGCATTTAAGCCACCTTCTTTCTTTTCAAGGTAGTTTGATTTTTTATCTAATGATTCCTCTCGAGACATTATTCTATTTTCAATTTTTTGTATCTCAGATCTTTGGTTTTTAATTTCTTCTTCATTTCTTATTTTTAAGTTCTGTATTTCTTCTTTTCCCCCAACAATTGCCTCTTTCCTTAAATTTTCTGATTCCTTTTTAGAATCCTCCAACATTCTCCTAGCAGTACTTTCTGCAGAATTTAATCTGGAATCTATTAATAACTTTCGGTAATAAAAACCTATTACAAATCCTATACCTGCTATAGCTAAACCTACTGAAATAAATTTTACTAGTGTTAAAAAAGTCATATAAACCTTCCTCCTTAAAATAAAAAGTCGAGCATTTGCTCGACTTATAATATATATTGTACTTCTTCTTTTTTATATATAATTTTTAATTTATTAATAATTATTAATATGTTAATTTTAATAAATTTTCTTAATTATCTAACTAACTAACCCATTCAACATTAACATATATTAACAATTAATTTTCAAATAACTATGCCAACTTTTTTTAATTAAACATCACAATTAATAATTAATTCTTAAAAATATTTTATTCTTATAAAATAACATATAAAATCTTTATTAATTGTTTAATTTCTATTCTTATCTAATGCCTTTATAATTAATTGTTAATTTTTATTTAATTTAGTAAAAATCAGTACAAATTATATTACAAACCAAGCAAACTTATTTTTTAAAATTCTTGTTATTATTCTAACTTATACCATCAATCTAAGTCAATATAAATTAATTTTTATTATTATTATTTAGCAATTTTTTTAGACCTGTATATCTATCTTTAACAATATTTCTATTTATGGCCATTCCTATTGCTTTTTTACTGCCAACAACAATAGCAACTTCTTTTGCCCTTGTAATTGCAGTATAGAGAAGATTTCTTTGTAATAACATATAATGAGAAGTTAGAATTGGAATTATTACACATTTAAACTCAGAGCCCTGGGATTTATGAATTGAAATGGCATAAGATAAACTTATTTCATCTAACTCGTAAAAATTATAATTAACATATTTTCCATCAAAGTCGACATCGATCTCCTTCTTTTCCAAATCAATTTTTTTTATAAAGCCTATATCACCATTATAAATATCTTTATCGTAATTATTTTTTAACTGGATAACTTTATCACTTAGTTTATAGCCTATATTATTATTAAAAATACCAAAACTGTTTGAGTTTATCTTAGCCTGTATCTCTATATTTAAATTATTTACACCAACTATCCCTTTATTTGTAGGAACCAAAACCTGTATATCTGAAAAGGGATTATAATTAAACCTCCGGGGAATTTTTTCCGATATTAAATTAATAATCATATTAACTACTTCCTTTGGTTCTACTTTTTCAATAAAAAAGAAATCATTATATTTTGGTTTGCTTATTATTGGGAATACTCCATCTCTCACTCTATGAGAATTATAAATTATTAGACTCTTTCCTTCCTGCCTGTATATTTTCTTCAGTTCAACAACTGGGAATTTATCAGAATTTATCATATCTCCTAAAACATTTCCAGGTCCTACTGATGGAAGTTGATTATTGTCACCTACAAAAATAATACTGGTATCATTTCTTACAGCTTCTAGAAAACTTTTTAAAAGCCTTATATCTATCATAGATGCTTCGTCAATTATTATTACATCAGCAACTAGAGGATTATTTTTATTTATTATAAATTTATTTAATTTTGGTTGATACTTTAAAAGCCTGTGTATAGTCTTTGCATCTCTGCCAGTTGTTTCACTTAATCTTTTAGAAGCTCTGCCTGTAGGTGCAGCTAATATAACTTTAACGTTCTCATTTTCAAAGAACTTTATAACAAAATTCAAAATAGTGCTTTTCCCCGTTCCAGGGCTTCCAGTTATTATTAATATACTATTAATTATTGCTTGTTTGATTGCTTCAATCTGTACAAAATCAAGGCTTTTATTATTTTCTTTTGCTAATCTTTTAATTATTTCAATAAATTCTTTATCATTATATTTACTTTTTATATTCCTTACTTTCTTATTCTCCTTAGCAATCTTTGCCAGCTTATTTGATACATATAATTCAGCATCATAAATACTCTTTAGATATATTTTTTTTGTATCATCATCTTCAATGAATATTTTATCCTCTTTTTTTAAGCTTTCTAAAGCATTCGTAATTTTTATCATATCAACTTCCATAAATGCTGAACACATTTCAATAAAATTATCATATGGAAAATAACAATGACCATCATCTTCAATCTTGTTAAGTAGATAAATAATTCCTGACCTAATCCTGAACATTGAGTCTTTTCCAATACCTGCCTTTTCTGCTATCCTGTCAGCTGTTTTAAATCCTATTCCTTGAATGTCATTAATCAATCTATAAGGATTTTGTTTTATTACATTTACTACATTTTTATCGTAAAAATTATAAATTTTCATTGAATAATTATTGCTAATACCATAAGACCGTAAGAAAATCATTACTTCTCTGATATCCTTGTGTTTATTCCATTCTTTTAAAATCATATTTACTCTTTTTTTTCCAAAGCCTTCAATTTTTATTAACTGCTCGGGTTCATTATCTAATATTTTTAACGTATCCAGTTTAAATTTTGAGACTATTTTATTTGCCATTACAGGACCAATACCCTTTATTAAACCCGAACCTAAATATTTTTCTAATCCTTCAATAGTGGCTGGAACAAAAGTTTCAATACTTTCAATTTTAAATTGCTTACCATATTTTTTATTTAAAACCCACTTTCCACTAGCTTCAATATTTTCTCCGCATTTAAGTTCTATAGCGTTTCCAATTATTGTTATTAACTCATTATCAACTTCAGTTCTTAGTTTACCAATAACAAAATTACTTTCAGGATTTTTAAAGATAATCTTCTCTAAAACTCCTTTAATTTTGATAAATTGATTTTCGTTATTTTTATTCATTAATAATTGAAATTATAGGTAAATAATAAGTTTTATCTTTTAACTGTAGCAAAACAGTAAACTTAAATTTATGGATTTAATAAATTTAGCAGCAATTTTTACTCTTAAAATCCTTTATGAATTTATTAATATCTTTAATAGAGATTTCTACTTTTTTACCATCTTTTCTATATTCAACTTCAATTTTTTTACTATCCACATACTTTTTACCGACAATTAATCTAAGAGGAATTCCTATTAATTCAGCATCATTAAACTTCACTCCTACTCTTACATTTCTATCATCATACAGCACTTCTATATTTGATTTTTTTAGGTCTTTATAGATCTTTTCACATGTTGCCTTTAGATATTCATCTTCTACATTTGTAATGATAAGATCCACCATAAAAGGCGCGATCGAAGGCGGCCATATTATTCCATTTTCATCATGCATCTGTTCTAAAACTGCTGCTAATATTCTACTTACTCCAATTCCATAGCATCCCATTACAAATGGTTTTTTCTTTCCTTTTTTATCTAAAAACGTTGCATTTAATTTAGTGCTATATTTTTTACCCAACTTAAATATATGACCAACTTCAATTCCTTTTTCAAAACTTAATTTTTCACCACAATTTATACATTTATCTACAGTTGTTGGATATGTAAAATCTCCCCAGCAATCTATAGTAAAGTCTCTTGGATAATTAACATTTATTAAATGGAAGTTATTCTTATTTGCTCCAACAACAAAATTAATCTTTCCTTTTATAGAATTATCTGCATATATTTTTACTGATTTTTCAATTCTTACAGGCCCCAGGTAACCAATATTCAATCTATCAACAAGTTCTGGATCATCTATCATTTCTATTTTTGTTTTTAAAAGTTTTTCCACTTTTCCAATATTTAATTCTTTTTCTCCACTTAATAAAATTGCATATAATTTATTATCAATTGTTTTTACCAGTATTGTTTTTACTATATTTTCAGGAGATATTTTTAAAAATTTTATTAATTTTTGAATACTTGTAATTCCGGGAGTTTTTACCTCCTTAATTTCTTTAATATTTCTAAAATCCTTATTACCTTCTGCAATTTTCCTATCATCTAAAACAAACTCTGACATTTCATAATTAGATGCATATCCACAATTTGTACAATAAACTATTTGTTCTTCTCCATTTTTTGCAAGAACCATAAATTCATTAGAAGATTCCCCCCCCATTAGACCTGAATCAGCTTTTACAACCTTATATTTAAGATTTATTCTTTCAAGTATTCTACAGTAAGCTTTATGCATTGACTTATATATTTTTTCTAAATCATTGCTATTTTCTGAAAAACTATATGCATCTTTCATGATAAATTCTCTAGCCCTCAGTAATCCATACCTTGGTCTAATCTCATCCCTAAATTTTACCTGAATCTGATATAAATTTACTGGCAAATCTTTATACGATTTTATATCCAGGTAAGAAAGATAAGTAATTAATTCTTCGTGAGTCGGTCCTAAGCAAAAATCTCTATTATTTCTATCCTTTAATCTGAACATTTCAGGACCGTATTCATCCCATCTTTCAGATTTAATCCATAATTCTGATGGCTGAATAGCTGGTAGAAGTAATTCAATTGCTCCTGCCCTGTTCATTTCATCTCTAACTATGTTTTCTATTTTCTTTAAAACCTTAAATCCTAAAGGTAAAAATGCGTATATGCCTGATGCAATCTTCCTTATCAATCCTGCTCTTAAACTTAATGAATAACTGGCTAATTCTGATTTACTAGGTTTCTCTTTTAAAGTATTAATATAATATTCTGAGTATTTCAACATAGCTCCTTTTTCTAAATTAAACTATCTTATTAAGTTCTTTTACAAACTCTTTTAAAATATTATTTATATCTAATCTTTTTAATATTTTACCTTTAACAAAAATTGCTGCTTTTTTCTTTCCAAATGCTATTCCTATATCAGCCTCTTTTGCTTCTCCTGGCCCATTAACAATACAACCCATCACAGCTATCTTTAATCCTTTTTTAATATTCTTTGTTATATCCTCAATCTCATTTGCAAAATTTATTAAATCTACATGTGTTCTTCCACACGTAGGACATGATATTATATCAACACCAAATTTTCTTAAATTAAGACTGTTTAAAATTAAATATCCTGCTTTAACTTCATCTACAGATTTTCCAGTTAAGGATACTCTTATTGTATCTCCTATTCCTTTAGCTAATAGTATTCCCATTCCTACTGATGATTTTATAGAACCCCTTACTAAAGTTCCAGCTTCAGTTACTCCAAGATGAAGTGGGTAATTAATTTTCTCAGATAATATTTTATAAACATTGACAGTATCTAATACTGATGATGCTTTTGCAGATATTTTAAAATTATAAAATTCTAACTTTTCAAAAAATCTTACATTTTCCAATGCGCTTTCAACCATTGATTCTACTATATTGCCATTATTCTTATTAAAAATTTTCTTTTCTATTGATCCTGAATTAACCCCAATTCTAATAGCTGCTTTTTTTTGTACTGCTTTTTTTATAATTTCTGCTAACCTATTTTTATTTCCAATATTACCAGGATTTATTCTTATACAATCTACTCCTATATCAAGACAATCAAGAGCTAATTTATAATCAAATTGAATGTCTGCCACAATAGGAATACTAAATATTTTTTCACTCATTAAAGATTTTAAATAATTGATTGAATTTCTATTGGGTATTGCCAATCTAATAATTTCACAATTACAATTAATTAGTTCTTTTATTTCTGACTTAATCTTTTTTAAGTTCTCTATTTTATTTTTTGTCATAGACTGAACTAATATGGGATTAGCTCCCCCTATTTTTAATTTTCCTACTTTAATAACCTTTGTTTTTCTTCTTTTAATTACCATTTTTATATAATTTCTACATATTCTGCAAATTAAAAGGTTTTATAATATCAAATACTATTGCTACTACAAATATTGAAATAATAAAAACTATTCCAATTGTATTATATATTTCAAAAACTTTCCTTGATATAGGCCGCCTCCTTATTGCTTCAAAAGTTATTACAACTAGCTGACCGCCATCTACAGGTAATATGGGAAGTAAATTCCCAAATGCTATAAGTAATGAAACTAATCCCATAAAAAGAATAAAATTCTGAATACCCATAGCAGCAGATTGTTGAAAAATACTTATTACTCCAATAGGCGAAACAGGCCTTGCTTCTTCAAAAGATAGTTGACCGGAAAATAGCATTCCAAATAATTTTATATAAGATTTTCCAATATCCCAGGTCATTATAAAACTTTCTTTTAAAATATCAATAAAACCCATACTTTCTTTTATTGCTTTAGGACCTATACCTAAAAAACCTTCATTATTTAAATTTTCTAACTCTACTTCAATTTTAATTTCTTCACCATTTCTGACAACTGTATAAATAACTTTTTCACCTGGATGTCTCTTTGTTGAGGTTGAAAAATCCTCCCAGCTTCCAATAATTTCATCATTTAATGCAATTACTTTATCACCTTCTTTAATTCCACAAATTTCTGCAGGTGTGCCAGGTTCTATATAATCAACAACATTAACATAAGTAAAAACTCCCATACTAAGGAAAATTCCAATTAAAATTACAGTAAATACTGCATTCATTCCAACTCCGCCAATAATAGTGAAAAACTTTTTAAAAAAAGGTTTATTAAAAAATGCATTATCCTTTTTATCTTCTGGAATATCCTCACTCCTGGTCATTCCTAGTATTCTACAATATCCTCCAAATGGGATTATATTTACCCCATAATTTGTTCCACTTTTTGATTTAAATTTAAAAAGTTTTGGACCAAAACCAATGAAGAAATCAGATACATACATCCCACTTATCCTTGCAAAGATAAAATGACCTAGTTCATGGACAAAAACAATTAATGAAAGTCCAAAAATAGCAAGAATATATTGAAGTAAAACTTTAAAAAAATCCATAAGAATAATTATAACTTACCAAATCTTCTACTTCTTCTTTGAAAATTATATATGGCCTTTAAAAAATGCTTTTTACTGAAATCAGGCCAAAGAGTTTTTGTAAAATAAAGCTCAGTATAAGCAATCTGCCAAAGTAGAAAATTACTTATTCTACTTTCCCCACTTGTCCTTATTAATAAATCAGGATCTGGAAAATCATTAGTATATAAAAAATTTGAAAAAGTTTTTGTGTCCATATTATCAATATTAATAAAATTATTTTTAGCAGCACTATATATTTTTTTGACAGCATCTATTATTTCCTGCCTGGAACCGTAATTAAATGCTATATTAAAAAAAAGCTCTTTATTATTTTTTGTCTTCTGTTCACTATGTTCAAAGGTTTTAAGAATTTTTGTAGGTATTGTCTCTCTCTGTCCTATTAGTTTTAATCTAACGCCATTTTTATTTAGATCTTCCAATTCCCTTTTAAGAGAATCTAAAAATAACTTCATCAAACTTTTGATTTCAATTCTAGGTCTTTGCCAATTTTCACTTGAAAAAGAATAGACAGTAAGATATTTAATCCCTAATTCTTTACATATAATTACAATATTTTTAAGAACTATCACTCCCTTCCTATGACCACTTATTCTTGGAAGATTTCTCTTTAATGCCCAGCGACCATTTCCGTCCATTATAATTGCTACATGGGAAGGAATTTTATTTTTTTTCAATTCGCTTACAGTTGGAACTGCTAGTGAATCTGAAATAGAAGAAATAGAATTCAAAATATTTACCTACACTTCCATAATTTCTTCTTCTTTTAAAGACAGGGATTCATTAATTTTACCAATATATTTATCTGTTATTTTCTGAACTTTTTGTTGCAGATCTACTTTATCATCTTTTGTAATATCGCCTCTGTTTTCAATTTTTTTTATATCATTATTTATATCTCTTCTTATATTCCTGATAGAAACTTTTCCATCTTCAGCAATTCTTTTAATTAATTTAACCAGTTCTATACGCCTTTCCTCATTTAATTGAGGAATTGTAAGCCTTATTATTTTCCCATCATTAGTAGGATTTATTCCTAAGTCAGAAGCCAAAATCTGCTTTTCAATTTCATTTAAAAATTTTGGTTCATATGGAGAGATTATTATTGATCTTGTTTCAGGTATACTTACATTTGCAATATGCTTTAACGGAGTTTTACTACCATAATAATCAATAAAAATTCTATCAAGAAGTGCTGCTGAAGCCCTGCCAGTCCTTATTGTATTAAATTCATGTTGGATGCTATCTAGAGATTGCTTCATTTTATTTTCCACATTTAAAATTATTTTATCTTTAATTTTAATCACTCCTTCATAACTAAAGTGCCAATTTTTTCTCCTAATATAACACCTTTTATATTTCCATATTTTGTTATATCAAATACTATAATAGGTAAATTATTTTCCATACATAGAGAAGTTGCTGTAGAATCTAAAATTCTTAAGTTTTTCTTCAGTACTTCCATATAATTAATCATATCAATTTTTTTTGCATCCTTGAATTTCTTAGGGTCCTTATCGTAAACACCGTCAACTTTAGTTGCTTTAAAAATAATCTCTGCATTTATTTCAAGAGCTCTTAATGCAGCTGCAGTATCAGTTGTAAAATAAGGATTACCCGTACCTCCTGCAAATATAACTACTCTTCTTTTTTCAAGATGCCTTATAGCACGTCTTCTGATAAAAGGTTCTGCAATTTCTTGCATAGATATTGAAGTTTGAACTCTGGTCCAAATCTCTTTCTTTTCTAAAGCGTTTTGAAGCCCTAATGCATTCATGATAGTAGCAAGCATTCCGATATAGTCCGCTGTAGTTCTATCCATACCATTTGAACTGGCAGAAACACCTCTCCAGAAGTTTCCACCTCCAACAACAACTGCTATTTCTACTCCCATCTCTACTACCTCTTTTATCTGGGCAGCAATATCATCCATCACATTTGAGTCAATTCCATAACTAGATTTGCCTAATAATGCTTCTCCGCTTATCTTTAAAAGAACTCTTTTATACTTTATTTTTTTCATTATTATAAATTCATAAATATAATTTTAGATATTAACTTTTCTCACCTAAAACATATCTTGTAAATCTTTTGATTACTATGTTCTCTCCTATTTTTAAAATATTCTGCTTAACAAATTCTTCAATTGTAATGTTATTATCTTTTACAAAAAGTTGATTAAGTAAACAATTTTCTTCATAATATTTTTTTAGTTTACCTTCGGCAATTTTATCAATAATTTTCTCTGGTTTTCCTTCATTTAATGCCTGTTTTTTGTATATTTCCTTTTCTTTTTCAATCAATTCGCCGGGCACATCGTCTTTTGATATATATAATGGTGCAGCTGCAGCAATATGTAGAGAAATATCATGCACCAAATTCTTAAAAACCTCATTTCTTGCCACAAAATCAGTTTCACAATTAATCTCAAGCAATACACCTATTTTTGAACCAAGATGTATATAACTGTCTATTACACCTTCCTTAGCAGCTCTTGTTGATTTTTTAGAAGCTTTTAAAAGTCCTTTTTCCCTTAAATATTCACCAGCTTTTTTAAAATCTCCTTTGCATTCTACAAGAGCTTCCTTGCAATCCATCATTCCCACTCCACTTTCTTTTCTTAACTCTTTTACCATATCTGCAGTTATTTTCATTATTCCCCCTAATATTTATTCTCTTTGCTGGTGATTTTTTTATTCATTTAATAATTTTATTGTTATTTTTTCTTCTTACTCTTTATCTCTTACCTTACTCTTTACCTTCGTTATTCTTGGACTTTTATCAATTTTAGTTTTTTGCTCTTTACCTTTTTTAACTGCTTCGCATATTATGCTTGTTATAAGACTGCAGGATCTTATTGCATCATCGTTTCCAGGTATAATGAAATCAATTTTATCAGGGTCACAATTTGTATCAGTTATTGCCACAATTGGTATTCCTAACTTTCTAGCTTCATTTACTGCTATCTCTTCCTTATTTGGATCAATAATATATAGAACATCAGGCAATTTTTTCATATTTCTTATTCCACCCATATTATAAATTAGTTTATCATATTCCTTTCTAATACCTAGAACTTCCTTCTTTGGCAACTTATCAAATATCCCTGATTTTTCCATTTCTTCTATTTCTTCAATTCTATTAGTTCTACCTATGATAGTATTGAAATTAGTAAGAGTTCCTCCCAACCATCTATTTTTTACATATGGCATTTCACATTCTTTTGCATAATTCTCGATTATATCATGTATTTGTTTCTTAGTGCCTACAAATAAAATTACTCCATCATTTACTACAATTTCTTTTACATATTCGTGAGCTTCGATAATTAATTGCAAAGTTTGCTGTAGGTCAATTATATATATACCGTTTTTTTCAGTATATATATATTTTTTCATCTTTGGATTCCACTTCTTACTTTGATGACCAAAGTGCACTCCTACTTTTAATAGTTGTTTCATAGTTACAATACTCAAAATTTTTCCTCCTTTATATTATGGTTTTTCCTCCACTACTTTAACAATTACAAAAAATCACCATAATGCTGTAAGTAGTGTGTGTAATTTCAACGTTAAAGTTTATCATAATCTATTTTAATGAGCAAATATTCTTAGATGGAAAACTTGCCCAATTAATTAGCTCTGGGGTGAAAATCTTTATAATCTTTTTTTAATTTCTTTATATTCAAGTGAGTATATATTTGAGTAGTTGAAATATTTTCGTGTCCTAATAGCTCCTGTATTTCTCTTATTCCTGCACCTTCCTGCAAAAGATGGGTTGCAAAACTATGTCTTATATCATGTGGACTTATATTCTTTTTAATACCTGCTTTTTTTAGATATTTTTTCAGTATTGTTCTAATACTTCTTGCAGTTAATCTTCCACCAAATTTATTTAGAAACAATTGGCTTTCTCTATTTGATAATTCCCTGTTTACAGAAGATCTAAAATTATCTCTGATATTTAAATATTTATTTAGCCAGAATCTTGCATTATGATTTAAGTAAACTATTCTTTCTTTATTACCTTTTCCTTTAACTTTTATTTCACTATTTTTAAAATCAATATCTTCTAGATTTATATTCTCAATTTCACTAACTCTAGCTCCAGTAGAATACAACACCTCAATTAATGTCCTGTTTCTTATACCAATATAATCAGAAGTCTCAATGCAGCTAAGCAATTCATTTAACTCATTTTGAGATAGAAAAGAGTAATATCTTTGATATTTTCGTGGTGGATTTATTAATTGAGTAAGTTCACCTTTTAAATAATTGTTTATCTCAAGGAATTTGAAATAATTTATAAGTGAAGAATATTTTCTAATAATAGTCCTATTAGAATACTTAAAATTATCCAAAAATTTTAAGTATTTTCTAAATATATCCAAGCTTAAATCCGAAATATTTTCAATTTTTAGTCCTTTTATATAATCAATAAAATGATTTATATCTTTATTATATGATCTGATAGTATTCGGGGATAAATTTTTTTCATACTTTATGTGTCTTATATATAATTTTAAACTTTCTTCTAAATTCATTCTTATAGATAATCACTTTCTATATCTTTCATCTTCTTTTTTATTTTTTCTCTTTCATCAAATACCGAGTTTAAATATTCAACAGTTATTGTACTTTGAATCTTTTCAGGAATAAAATCACATGATTTAGCTTTATTAAAAAAACATTTAAATTTATTTACCATATCAATTATTAAATATCTTACTTTATCTGACATATAATCAGTTTTAAAATTATCCATTGATATATCATCCAATATAATATCTAATTTATAAAAAACCTTATCTAGTATTACATCTGCTTTTTTAGGATTTATAATTTTCTTTTTTAAAATACAATTTATAACTTTTTTTAAGTCTTTTTTAATAATATTATCAAATCTAAACAATGCATATCCAAGTTGATTTTTTGGTCTCTCTATTCTTTTCCTCCTAAAAGCCACTTTTCCCCTCCTATTAATTTATTACTTTATTCCATTAAAAAATACTAAAAATCCTGTTTAAATAATACAATCTATAATTTTATAATATTATACTTATTTTATTATAGATATTTTCTTAAAAAAATAAACCATTCTTATCTATTTTCTCTCAGATCTTTGTATAATGCATCATACAAAATCATAATTAATTCTTAAAAAATTTATAAATTCCTAGATTATTCTTGAATAATTATTTATATTTTTTTCTTTTATTATTTTTTTTATTTCAAGTTCCGTTATTACACTAATGACTTTATTTATACTCAAATTTGATAGATTTACGATCTCTTCAATGCTTTTTGACTTATAACCTATGCACTTGAATACTCTTTCCTGATCTCTACTTAAGCTATCAATAGCGCTATTTAATTTTTCACTCTCTCTATAAATCATTTTATTTTTATTACTTCTATTATAAATTTTTAAATCATAACAGAGATATTGATTTAACTCTTCTAATATGTCATCTATATCCTCTACTAATTTGGCCCCGTTTTTTATTAGTCTATTACAGCCTCTACTTTCATCTCTAAAAATACTTCCTGGAACTGCAAAAACCTCCCTATTCTGCATTAAAGCAATTTCACTAGTTATCATTGCACCACTCTTTTCTCCTGCTTCAATCACAACCACTCCCATACTTAAACCACTTATAATTCTATTTCTTGCTGGAAAGTTTGTTCTTAAGGGAGGAATGTCAGGAAAAAATTCAGAAACAATACTGCCATTTTCTAAAATATCTTTATATAAAAATTTATTCTCAGGAGGATATATATTATTAATGCCGCATCCTAATATACCAATACTCCCGCCACTTTCTTTTATTGCCTCTTCATGAGCATATCTATCTATCCCAAGAGCCATTCCGCTAACTATCGTTATTCCTATTTTTGATAATTGCCGGCATATATATTTTGCAGCCTCTTTTCCGTATGACGTACATTTTCTGGTTCCTACAACTGCAATATTAAATTTTGAATTATGTATTTTACTGCCCTTAAAAAATAATAGAGGCGGAGGGAAATGTATCTGTTTCAATATCTCTGGATAACTGTCCTCTGAAATATTTATAATATCATACTTCTCTTGTTCAATGTCTTTTAAAATATTACAAATTTCTTTCTCGCTTATAATTCTAATGTTACTCTGATTATTCTGCCGGAAATCTAAACCAAGCTTCAATTCTTCAACTTTATTACTAAGAAAAAAATTTAATGTCCCTTTAATATCAAAATTATTTCTTTTATATATTTTTATAAAATCTGAAGGTTTGATCTTAGAATCAGAAATCAAATATAATATTTTTTTACTGATATCACTAATATTTTTCATTTATTCATCTACAATATTAATCTTAGTCCTATACTGTAAAGCTTCCATAATATGTGGAATCTGAATATTTTCACAATTGTCTAAATCTGCAATTGTCCTTGATACTTTTAATACACTCACTATACCCCTTGCAGTTAGATTATATATTTCTAACATTTTTGGTAATAATTCCCTTACCTTTTTATTCTCCTTAAGCCATAAATTAATTAAATTAATGTTTATTTCTGAATTATAATGAATTTTTCTACCTCTAAACTGTCTATTTCTAAAGTTTATACATTTTCTTACCCTTTTTCTAATTTCAGATGATTTTTCAATAGAATCATCTTTAAAAAAATCATCTTTCTTTAATCTGGGAACATAAACTCTCATATCTATCCTATCTAGAATTGGTCCTGACAGTTTCTTCCAAAATTTTCTTACTTCTCTTATACTGCAAATACATTCTCTTCTTTCATCACCATAAAATCCACAGTAGCATGGATTTATAGCAACAATTAGCATAAAATTACATGGAAAATAATTTGATATGTTGTTTCTGGATATAATTACTTTTTTATTTTCCAAAGGTTGCCTTAAGTCCTCTATAATATTATTTGGAAATTGTGAAAACTCATCTAAAAATAAAACCCCTCTATGTGATAGACTTATTTCACCTGGTTTTGGTATTATTCCACCGCCAACAAAGCTGTTTCTTGAAATTGTATGATGGGGATTTCTGAATGGTCTTTTATTAATTAATTCTTCATTATATTCTTTGTACAAACTATAAATTTTTGTAACCTCAATACTTTCTTCTAAACTTAAATCAGGCATTATTGTAATAGCCCTGTTTGCAAGCATTGTTTTACCTGCTCCCGGGGGTCCAACCATCATAATATTATGCATTCCACTTACAGCAATCTCTAATGCTCTTTTCGCCTTTAATTGTCCTTTTATATCTGACATATCAATATCATAATGATTATTATCATTAAAAAAATTATTAGGGGTTCTATAAATATTTTTAAACAATTTTTTTTTATCAGATAGAAATCCTAGTATTTCTTTTAAATTCCTGCAGGGTATTATATTGATATTTTTTAAAATAGATGCTTGAAAAGAATTTCTGTCAGGAACAAAAAAATATTTTTTCCTAATTAACACTGCTCTTTCAGTCATAGAGATTATTCCCCTGACTGTATTGATCATACCGTCAAGAGAGAGTTCACCAATAAAGCATGATTGTTTAAAGTAATTACTATCAACCTGACCGCTCACAGCAAGAATAGATACAGCTATTGGCAAATCATAGAATGCACCCTCTTTTTTTATATTGGCAGGAGAAAGATTTATAATTATCCTTTTCATTGGAAATTTAAAATCACTATTTATAATAGCAGCCCTAACTCTCTGCCTTGATTCGTTAATTGCTTTATCAGGAAGACCCACTATGGTAAATGAAGGCAAGCCATTGGAGATATGAACTTCTACTGATACTTTAATAGCACCTATACCGATTAGCGCAAAACTATCTAAGCTAAAAAACATAGACTAATTATATATGTATATATACAATTAGTCAATTGAATAAATAATTATGTAATATATAAATTTTACTTTTCAGAAATAATCTCAGTAAACTTCTCAACCAATCTAGGATCAAACTGAGTCCCAGAACATCTCTTAAGCTCTTCTATTGCTTTATCTTTAGTTATTGCTTTGCTATATTCTCTATCATGAGTCATGACATCATAAGCATCAACTATTGTAATAATTCTCGATATTATTGGAATATTATCACCTTTAATTCCTCTAGGATAGCCATTACCGTCCCACCACTCATGATGGCAGAGTACACAATTTGCTATATGTACAAGCAATGGTGTCGATTCACATATGTTTGAACCAATCACTGGATGTCTTTTTATGGTGTTCCATTCACTTCTTGTAAGTTTTCCCTTATTTTGTAAGATTTCTTCAGGGATTGCTACCTTTCCTATATCATGAAGTTTTGATAGCAGTGATATTTTATCAAGTTCATTTTCAGCTAGATTGCACTCTCTTCCTAATTTTACTGCCAATTTATTTAACCTATCTGCATGCTCCCTGGTTTCATGACTTTTTTCAAACAGAGATGCCTCAAGAGATAATATTAATGAGTGAGTTATGCTGTCTTTTTCAATTAGTTTGTTTCTATACATATTATCTTCTGCTTCTCTTATTACAGACTGTATATTTTGGCCAGGCTTTTCTTTGGTTGCTACTCCAATGGAAATACTTAAGGGTATTTTACTACTTCTTGTTTTTATGCATTCTTTTCTTATTCTGCTTACTATCTCTTCTGTAGTCTTTCTTGGAGTTTTAGGTAAAATTACTGAAAATTCATCTCCTCCCCACCTGGCAATAATATCTTCTGCTCTGAAGAAAATTTTTATCATATTAGCTACCCTCTTTAAAAGCTTATCTCCCTCCTCATGGCCAAAAGCATCATTTACTAGTTTCAGGCTGTTTAAA
>JADHVM010000021.1 GCA_016783985.1 Actinomycetota bacterium | reverse complement strand
AACTGCCTTCTTATTTTCTTTTTTTCTATTATTTATTAGCCCGTTTATTTTAAGCAAACCGCCCCAGTTATGGGGAATTCTTGAAATTAACTTATTTAGAGGAAGATTTTTAAAATTTTTTAAAAAAACTTTTTTTTGCCTTATTATCTCACTTGTGGATAGCTTTTCCCCATATTGGATAACCTGGATAATGGTATATGGTTTTTTTGACTTCAACTGCTTTTTTATTTTAAGAAAATTGATTATATTGGTTAAACTTTCCTCAAAGCTGGCGCCGGATCTGTTCTTTTCATATATCTCCTTTGTATAACCATCAAACGAGAAGGAGATTAGGTCCAGCCCGGCTAATATTATACTTCTGCTTAACTCTTTATCCAGGAGTGTCGCATTGGTATGGATCCTGGTTTTAATTCCACCTTCACTGGCATAAGTAATCATGGGTACCATATCCTTATTCAGAAGCGGCTCTCCTCTGTGAAATAAGTTTATATCATAAACTTTCCCGGAAATCTCATCAATTATTTTTTTATATAGGTTAAAATCCATATCCCCTTTCTGATTGGATGGAAGATTTTTATTCACACAAAAGCGGCATTTTAAATTACATCTACTTGACAGCTCTATCCAGATTCTAATGGGGTAATAATCACAATTGGTTAATTTTAAGCAGTAATTTTTATAAATCCTGGCCAGGTTTAAAAAAAGGCTTAGCTTTTTCATTATATACTTATATTTACTATAAAATTATATCTTTAATTACATAAGTAGATCTATCTTGAACTTTATGATATACACGTATAAGCACTTCTGCCAGTAGCCCTATAGTAATAAGTTGAACCCCGATAAAAATCATAAATATAGAAAGGATAAACAGAGGCCTATCAGCCAGGGGTTGATTGAAAAATAGTCTCATTATGATAAGATAAGCAGTCATAATAAATCCGATCATACCTGAAAATAAACCCAGCAGCCCAAACATCTGTATTGGACTTTGAGAATAGCTTAAAAGAAATTTTAGTGTAATTATATCAAGGATGACCTTTATTGTTCTTGAAACCCCATATTTCGATTTTCCATGCCTCCTGCTGTGGTGCATAACAGGAACTTCTGCTACTTTTACCCCCATCCAGCTGGCTATAGCAGGAATATACCGGTGCATTTCGCCATACAGGTTAATATTTTTTACCACTTCTTTTTTGTAAACTTTTAAAGTGCACCCATAATCATGAAGATGGACTCCGGTGAGTTTTGATATTATTTTATTTGCTATAATTGAAGGAAATCTTCTGGTCACAGCCTTATCCTTTCTGTTCTTGCGCCAGCCGCTTACAATATCATAACCTTCATTTAGCTTCTCCAGTAAAACGGGAATATCCTGGGGATCGTTTTGCAGATCTGCATCAAGGGTAATCACTACTTCACCCTCAGCGTAACTAAATCCGGCGCTTATAGCTGACGTCTGTCCAAAATTTTTCCTGAACCTGATAATTTTAAACAATTTATTTTTACGGTGCACTTTTAAAAGTTCGTTAAAAGTGCCATCTACGCTTCCATCATCTATAAGTAACACTTCATACTTTAAGTTCATCCTGGAAAGAGCTTTATTCAGTTTCTCATAAAGTCCCCCAATACTTTCTTTTTCGTTATAGATGGGAATAACAATAGACAGATCTACACCAGATTTAGTCTTTTTTAAAACATTATTCATTAAATAAGCCTTCTTCTCTTTTTTCTTTATACCACTCTACAAATTTAGTTAAACCATCCTTGATATTGGTCTTAGGAAGATATTTTAACATTTTTCTTGCTTTTCTAATATCGGCGTAGGTCACAAAGACATCACCCGGCTGACTGACAGTAAATTTCAAATGTCCTTTCTCTCCTGTAGTGATTTCAATTAATCTTATCAGATCCATTAATTTAACCGTCTTTGAATTTCCCAGATTAATAATCTCAAAACCTTTTATCCTGTCCAGGCTGCTTATAACGCCGGATATCACATCGTCAATATAAGTATAATCCCGTGAAGAAGACCCGTCGCCGTAGATTTCCATATCCTCCCCGTTCAATATTTGCCTGGTGAATCTGTGTATAGCCATTTCCGGTCTCTGGCGTGGGCCATAAACAGTGAATAACCTAAAGCAAAGAATAGAGATATCGTATAGATGATGGTAGGTGTAACAAATAAGCTCGCCTGATTTTTTGGTTGCAGCATAAGGAGATACTGGATTATCTACATTATCATCTTCTGAAAATGGAACTTTTTTGTTATCACCATATACTGAAGACGAGGAAGCGAAAATGAATTTTTTTATGCCATAATCTTTGCAGGCTTCTAAAAGATTAATGGTTCCTTGAACATTTACTGCTTCATAGAGTAAAGCATTGCTTAAAGAGGGTCTTACACCTGCTCTTGCAGCCAGATGAATTATTATGTTTATCTTTTGAGCTGAGAATATCTTATTTATTTTTTCCTTATTTAATATGTCTAACCTATATAAGTTGAAATTTTTATTATCTATAATATTTTTTAGGTTATTTTCCTTTATTTTTGGGTTGTAGTAATTATTAAAATTATCTATACAGATTATTTTGTGATTCAGATCTATTAATTTTTCACAGAGATGGGAGCCTATAAATCCAGCTCCACCAGTAATAAGTATATACATGTCAATGTTTTAAAAAGCTTTTAAATTATTCTGTAATGGTAATAAAATTATTAACTAATTATACACAAAAAAATTTTTTAGCAATAATGAAATTTTTATATTTTTCAGATTTTAGATATTATCTAAGATAATGTGTTAAAAGTTTTATTTTAGTAAGCTTAAGATCTAGCGTATAAGGTGTTGTGGGTGAAATTTTGGATATTTTTTATATTTTTATTTATAAAAATCTATCTTATTAAAATAAACTGCTAAATTTCTACTGTCTTGACTACTTATACCAAGTTGTCTGGGACTTAATAGATATTTGAATTTAAATTTTAAGACATTGTATTCTTCTTTTAATAATTCTTTGCGGATAGTAATAGTATATTTTTTTAACCCGGGGTTATCTAAAGTAAATTTTTCTATATTATCACCATTAAAAAAAATTTCTACTGTCTGGTCTATTTCAGGAGTGTATAATGGCATTATGTTTATATCAAGATTGTAATTTGTATGATCTTTAAAGCTTAAGAAGAGTAAAGACTCTTTTTGGTTAGTCCATGTTCCAATTTCATCCATTCCAGACCATCCATAATTTAAATATTTAGAATTACTTGGTTCATTAAATGAAAAGATATATTTACCATCATCAAGATTAACTTTTATTATCTCTTCTGATGTTGGTTCTACATTAGAATACATTAAGTAATTTCTACTACCATTTTCCATCGCAGGAAATAGATAAGCTGAGCTGATATTGTCTTTTCCAGTTATCATTTTATATTGGTTGTTTTCTTCAAGGAAATTATAAATTAGAGGTTCAATATGAGCAGGCTTTCTTATGGAGTCAGAGGTTATTACCCATACATTCTTATTGGAGTTTTCATTCAATACCTTGAAAAAATCTGATATATCCCTTATTAAAGGCACACCGAAAAATTCATCATAATAGATACCATCTTTTAAATCATATGGCTGCCATGAAATAAGATTGCCGCTCCATAGCCAGTAATCTATTTGTTTTATATAGGGGTAGTGATTCAGAACGTCATTAGCTATAATAATATCTCCCTCATTTTTTTGTAGGTTAACATATTCACCTGGTGTTTTGGGGTCGTAATGGGAACTATATGTATTGCTTGGAGCAAAAAGGCTGTTTACAGGGTCTCCATTTTCCCTTTGAGTGATTTTAAAGTTTTGTATTGGATTAATATAATTTATAAGCGAGACTGTAAGTATTATAAAAATTGGCAGGATAGCAAATACATAGTATCTGTCATACTTTTTTATTTTATTAAAATTTCTGGCCTTTATTTTTGAGGTTACCAGGTGAGTGTAATGGATAAATATTCTTGATACCTCAAAACATATATATAAAAATATTGCTATGAATACAGGGTGTAAATGGTACATGTATCTTTGCTGGTTAACCATGTTTCCGAATCCATAAAAAACACCATTAGAAAAAAATATAAAATAAAGAAAAAATAAATTGAAAGGAAATTTAAAATCAATTTTCTTGCTGCTATAAATATTTATATAGTATTCATCAGGATTCCTGAGGGGTTTGAAAAATATGTATATTAATATAAAAAGGCTACCATATATGAAAATATAATATGTTTGAGGATAGATAATAGAAAAAATTTTGTAAAAAAATGGTGTGTAGTTTGAGAAATATTTTGAAAGAGCCCTGAGGACAGGACTGGCAATATCTGTACTTATACCAGGTGTATAAAAACTTAGACCAGCTTTCCAAAATAGTTCCCTGTGTATTATTTCTCCCAGTACAATCGCACTTGAGATAATCAGTGATATAACTATATCCCTTTTAAAGAATTTTTTAAAACCTTTATAAATAAGAAGCGGGATAAATAAAAAGATTAGAGTCATTCCTATAGTTACGATTTGGGTGGTTATAAATATGAATATTACCGCTAGTATTTTATAGACTTTTTTATCCTGAAAAAATCCTTTATAAAAAAAGTAAACAGTTAATATATAGAAAAATTGAAATTCTGAATAGTACCTTGCCTCTCTGGCAAATTCTATCTGCCATGAATTTATAGCTAGAATAATAGAAGTAACTGCAGCAATGTATTTATTTGTTAGTTCCTTTATAAATATGAATATAAGTGGTATGAGAAGGACTCCTGACAGTGCACTTAGGAATCTATGTGCAAATTCATTGTCTCCAAATAACAATATAGGTATTGATTTGAAGTATGCAGAAGCAATGTTGTGAAACATTATATTTCCTGAAGGGAGAAGAGGGTAACCGTGCTCCAGCACTGAAATTGTGCTTATATATGTCATTCCGTCATCTCCCCAATATGCAAGCCTACCCAAGTTGAGGAATCTAGTTATTATGGCATATAAAATAGTAATGAGAAGGATTATAAATATTACAATGTTTGATTTATTTTGGAATGTTTCCTTTATTTTTTTTGTAATGCTTGATTTATTTTTTAACTTGCTCTTTTTGAGATTTGTGCTCATTTTCAAATTATTTATTTTTATTACTAATTATTATTGTAATTATTTAGATTATTTATGCAAATATTGAATATATTATGTTACTTTGCTATTCATTTAAGGTATTGATATGTCCTCGATGCACTTGTAATAGGGGCTGTACTGAGGCTTCCTGATCCTGTATTGTAAGACGGCTTTGCTAATAGTGGCAGTATCTGTAAACATGAATTTTACTTTAGTATATTTGACTATATATGTAAATACATAAATATAAGGGACAAATTCAGCAAATGTTGTCTATGTGACTAATGATGGTGTGAGCATGGGCTATTCGGATATTAATATAGAGAAATCGTTCCACCATGAATTTTCCAGCATATTATTAAGAAATTATGGATATATTTAATAAACCGGGATGGAGACAGATTAATCCTGTCGGATTTGAATATTTTGACGAAGCGACTGGTGGAGCAGGTGCCATAAAAGAAGGAAAAGCTTCACAGGATTTCAATGCAGAATCCCATAAATATATAAATTTGGTGACCTCTTCTTCAGTTTCTTTCCTGTCTTCTGATTTCTCAAATTCACTTATGGTTATATTTTCAAATTCTTCTTTTACTTCGGAATTAGAAAGCTGAAGCTGAAGTTGTCTTCCTGAAGCTGATGAGAAAGATGATAAAAATGTCTTATCTGCAATTAATGGTGTTGAAGATGGATTTACTGATTGTAAAAACGAATCTGCTGGAGAATCAATCAAATCAAATACCTTTTTGCTGGTGCTAATTCCAATAAGTATTCTTATTTTCTCGGTTTTTACCAGGGATTTGTAAAGAGCATGGAAGCCGCTTGAATAAAAATAACCTACTAGGCAGTCAGAGAATTCGGAGTCTTTAATTAATACTTTAAATCTTTCTTTTAAGGTTTGGCCTGCTTCATTTGTAATAAAAGTTAAATCCGAATTCATTAAATAAAAATTATCACTTTTTATAAAAAACTTTTTAATGTTATAAAATAAATAGAAATAAAAGTGGTGAGAGAGCTACTATACCTTATCATGCTGGGAAGATTTTGCATCCTAAAACATTAATAAGTATTTTAAGAGACGTAGATTTGACAGTAGATAAATTCAAAGGGTTAATGAAATAGGTTAAGAAAGATTAAAATAATACTACTTCCAGGTCAAAAGTTTAAAATTCGAATTATTTTTTCTGAATCTTTTATTATTCACAATATATGCATTACCGAAAAGGCCTAACAAGCGTCTATCAGATTTATTGTCCGCAAAACAATATGATTCCTCCCAATTGACATCTTCTTTTTTATATTCATCCAAAAGCATTTTGATTTTATTTTCACCATAACAGTTTTCACCGCAAATAGTGATTTTTCCATTTTTGAAATTGGTTTTTGTACAGATTAATTTTGAAAATCCTAATTTGTCTTTTATTTTTTTCAGGTAAAAATCAGGTGAAGCACTTAGAAGTACAAGTTTATATCCTTTATCCTTTAATTTTATAATCCTTTTTCTGGCATCTTTAAAAATTAATTTTAGTAGACATTCTGAAAAATCATCAGTAATTTTGTCTGGATCTTTTATCTTTGATGAATCTATAACCAGATTAAGGAATTTTTCTTTATACTTCTTTTGGGAGTAAATTTTTAGGAAAAATTTTATTGTTACCAGGGCTAATTGGAAAAGGTTAAGAATATTTTTCCAGGAGAAATTGAAATATCTTAGGAAAAATAAGACCATTGAATCTCTTTTTATCAATGTTCCATCAAAGTCAAATATTGCTACTAACTCCATATTTTTAATAAAAATTCAAGGTATGGATTTAATATTTTTGCTAAAATCATCACTATCATGGTTAATATAGTAAAAAAATAAAATTCTTTTTGTTTTAGTAATTTTTCAGGTTCTTTTGCTGGACTATCCTTTTTTAATGTTAATTTAAAATACCAGATAAACGAAGTTATAAATACAGGTGCTGCTAAGATTACACTGATAGAGTATTTGATGCATATAATTGCTAGAGAAAAGGATACCAGTGATATATATCCTATAATAGATACAATCAGATTTTCCTCTGTATAATATTTAAATGACTTTCTGTATTTTGCTGCTTTTTGAGGATCATTTATAAATCTATATTCCGCCAGTCTTTTACATGCCATCAGGAAGGCACCAAACGCCCAAAATGATATAATAAAACTTACAGGTGGAAAAAATATCATTTGCATAGCATACCAACCAATAACGAATCTAATTGGGTTATTAATTGATTCAGAAATAACATCAATGTAAGTTAATTCTTTTGTCCTGAATGGTCTGACATTATATAAAAATCCCATCACCATCAAACTTAAAATTGCAAAGAATGCTTCTATCGGTAGAAAGAAAAAACTTATTACTGCTGTTATTACACCTAATAAAAGTGACCCCGCGAAAACTTTTTTCTTTGAAATTTTACCTGACGGGATAGGACGTTTTTTCTTAACTGGATGATGCTTGTCAAATTCAGAATCTATTAATTCATTTATTCCGTAATTGGCTGAGGAAGCTAGGCATGTGCAAAGAAGGGCTATTAATATTAATTTGATGTTTTCATAGGTAATGGAAGCATTAAAAAAAATGTAGGCAGAAAAGCTCCCAAATAACATAAATATATTCTTAAACCATTGACTGGGTCTAAAAACTCTAATATAGTATGGTATTTTATTCTTGTATGTCGGTTTATAATTAGTAGTTGTCATACTAATAATATAAGCATTAATGTTTTTAATAATATAAAGGTTTTTTTTAAAAATATAAACAAAAATCTAATAATTTTACTGTTGTTATAGAACATTATAATAGAACTAATTTTATTAATCTTTGTATGTAGATAATAAATCAGAATGGATAAAAAATGATCTAACCCTCATAGCATTTTTATCTTTTGTATTACTTTATATTCTAAATATTATAGATTTTAATTCAAAATTAATATAATCACCATAAAAATTTTTATAATTAGTTTTTACTTATAAAAAAAATTACATTTCCTTTTAAAATTAACTTTAGCTATTTATTAAAAATCACATGTTTTTAAAGAACCGTATACACTATTTGCTATTAGTTCTAACCCATTCTCATTAGGATGAATACCATCACTCTGCAAATAATCATTAATTTTATTATTTTTATTAAAGATATCCCATAAATCCAGATATACCAGATCATTATCTAATCCTATTTTCCTAATTTGTTCATTATACATTTTATAAATCTCTATCTGCCCTCCTGTGATATTATTATTTATAAGAGAAGGGTCAATGAGAACCGGATTTATTCCCATCAAAATGATTTTAATATCTACTAACTCTATTATCTTTATGGTATCGCAATAATATTTCTTAAAAGTTCCAAGATCAACATTGGTATTTAAGCTTATATCTTTATCTTCATTATCTATAGGCTCCTCAGCCTCATCGCTGTTTCCATTTTTAACAATTTCCTGGATCCAGCCGTCATTTAGTCCAAGATTAATTATAGTTAAATGAGGTTTAAAACTAATAACATCACTTTCTAATCGTTTGCAGGCATCTATTACTGTGTCTCCGCCAACACCACTGTTAATAACTTTTACATTCGAGTAATCCTCTTTTAATAGTTCTTCCAAAATACTGGGATAAGAATCCTTATAATCTACATTCCATCCAAAGGTAACAGAATCTCCAAGACAAACTATCCTGGGGTAGTTATCAACCAATTCCTTTAAACTTATGTTCTTTGTTTCTGTCCTAAGACCCTGGTAATTATTTGATGTGGGATATTGTGATTCCTCTTCTTCTAATTGTTTTTCTGATTCTATAGAAGAACTACAGGAATTAGCAGTAATTACAGGCATAATAATTACAATAAATAATATTATAGTAGAAAAAATTTTTCCTCTATTTTTCTTCATGGTTATAACTTCCAAACAATGAACTTATAGAAGAACACCTGGAATTAAAACATAACCATAATCATATTCTATGGGCTCTAATAAATTTAAGTCTGTGGTATAAGAAGTTTTTTCTTTAGTTCAACTTTTTCTCAAATATCTTTACCTATTTCTGCTTCTAATATAATCTTTTAATGCCTCTTTCCAGTTTCTTAAATCAGCCAGTCCGATTTTCCTTAAATTTACATTATCCAGAACTGAATATTTTGGCCTTCTGGCTTTCGCTTCAAATTCTTCAGTAGTTATAGGTAATACACCAGTAGATAATTTCATAAGTTTAAATATTTCACAGGCAAATTCATACCAGGAGCAGTCCCCGGTATTAGTCATATGATAGATACCGTAATTTCCGGTCTGTATCAGTTCATAAAGCTTCTCTGCTACATCCCTGGTGCTGGTAGGAGTAAGTATCTGATCACTTACCACCTTTATTACTTTTTCTTTCTTTGCCAGCTTTATCATCAGTTCCACAAAATTTCCGCCTCTTTTGCCCGCACAATCTGCATGTCCATAGAGCCCGCTAAGCCTTATAATATAATATTTCTCAAGCATATATTGTATCACCTGTTCTCCTGCCAGCTTGGATATACCGTACAGGCTGAGCGGCCTGGCGCAGTCATCTTCCACATAGGGTTCTTTCTTCTTTCCGTCAAATATGTAATCGGTGCTGAAATGCATAAGAGGAACATTTATTTCTCTGCATATTACCGAAAGATTTTTAACTCCCATTACATTCACTTTAAAAGCAGATAAGACTTCGTCTTCGCACAGATCTACATCATGGAAAGCAGCGGTGTTTATAACCAGTTCAGGATTAATCCTCTTTAAGATATTATCACTCATCTTATAGTCACAAATATCAATATCCTTTAGGCCAACCAGACCTATTATTTTTATTCCTTTCTCTTTAAAATAACTATTTATGTCTGCTCCAAGCTGGCCGTCGACTCCGATTAAGGCAATTTTTACCATTAAATCTCCTAAACTAAATACTCTTTTACCGAACTAAAAATTTTAAAACAAAATAAATGCAAATTTCAACCAGTATCAATACTACATATGAAATTACAGGGCCAATAATTTTTCTTCTTCTACTGATAAAAACAGTTATTCTTAAAATTTCTATAATAATTATCCCCAGTATAAAGAGATAAGTAAAAGTAAAGTATTTATTGGAAAATAATTTACTGAAGAATTCAGAAAAGGGATGCTTTTGGTACCAAGGCTTCATTCTGAGCTGTTCAAAGTAGTCCTCTTCTATTCTGAATACATTGTTCTCTGGATTTTCTAAAAATCCGCCCACATTTGTCCTGGAAAGATCGTAACCATCATTTATCTTTAAATCAAACTCCAGATAAGTGTAGTCCTGTGGAATAAAGCTAAGCCCGTCTGAGTAATCTTCGCTATCCAGAGTGGCAGAAAATTCAATTTTATTTTCCTCCACTTTGATTACATCATTTTCTTCTTCCCACTCGTTTAATTTATATTCAGTTATTTTTCCATCAGTTGAAATCCTGCCATCAAATTTCGAGTCTTTCCGTTCTGCGCTCCACTCCACATATATATCACTGCCTTCTTCCCATATATAGTAACCATAACTGGCGCCCGGAATATAAAAGATTCCCCTGCATCCCGCAAGTAGCGGCAAAATCAAAGCTACCAGAAAAATTAATATAATTGTTTTTACTGCAAAACTTATTCTTTTCATACTTTTTTAATTTTCCTTATTTTTAAATTCATCTGCCAGTATTTTTTTATTATCCTTATAAATCAAATATATCATCCATAAAGATACACCTGTGAAAATGCTTCTGAAGATATTTACGAATTTAGCAGGACTATAAAACCGGTTGATAATAGGAATAGGACCGGTCAGATAAACAAAAAACTTATGATCTATAGGAGCAAAAACAAACTTGGTAACCCCATCTCCCCAGTATATTAAGATTACCAGAAGCAGGGCAAATTGAATCCAGTGATAATATAGGAGTGATTTTCTCCTTACAAATATGATTATAAGAAAAGGAACTGTCCACAGCATATATTGGGGATGAAAATAGCAAAGACTGACATAAGCCAGATATATGATTGCCCCATAATTTAAAAGTATATCAAAATTCTTTCTTTTGATATGCAGGAAACTAAGAATGATTATTATATATACTGCCACAAAAATAAAAATACGATCATGGTTTATCAGTTCCAGTTTTGACGATAAAATAAAATCAAAATGCTGGGTATTCAGAAGCGAAAATATTACACTTCTTCCAAAATAAAAATAAGAAAATAGTTCCACTGTTGCCAGGCCGGAAACTCCTACCAGAGATAATATAATATAATCCTTTTTGGTGCGCGCCAGATAAAATACAAATAGGGGAAGAATCATTATAGGGAAGAACCTGAGAGCTATGCCAAAGGCAAGCACTATAATGGCCCAGTACTTTCTATTCTTTTTTGCCAGAAGTAGTGCAACTATTGTTACAAATATTCCAATAATATCATGCCTGGCAAAGATATAGAGCACAAATATTACTATAGGGTTAAACATCCAGAATTTAAAAGCTCTAAGTTTATTCTCAGGCTTATCGTCAAAAGAGAGCCGCAGTATTAAAAACATACAGGCTACATCGAATACAAGGTACAGTATCTTAAACAGAGCTATTGCAGTAAATACATTATAACTGCTGTTGAAACTAATCCAGGATGCCCAGGTATCTTTTTCAAGTAAAATAGGAGATAGTTCATTTATGGCCGGTACTACTGACTTTATGATAAATAAATAGGCAGAGTGTAAAAAATTTGTCAGCATTTGCTGAATATCTGATCCAAGATTACCGGCAAAAACAGTCTCTGCGGCTCTCTGATAAGTTGAAAGAAGATCTCTCATGTATAAAAACGGAAGAAATACTAACCTGACCAGAAATCCTATAAGAAAATATTTATAAAGCCGCCTGGACAGATTTTTATTCTCAAAAATCTCTTTTGTAACAATTAAACTTCCAATTTTTTTAAAAAATGATTTCACTCTCATATTACTTTTATCTTCGAAAACATAACACACTCAAATATTGTTAATTTCAACCTAATATTATCCGCAAACATTCCAAAAACTAATTATCTCAAAAAGGAAATATTCTGTCTTTAAATTTTTTATAATTGCCCACTATTATTTTCTTTCACTTTATAGAACGGCATACTCAATATAATCATTGCTATAAGACACCATGCTACGGTAAAAATCAAATTTATAATATGGTAGCTAAATCCGACTATAATAGAAATTTTTTCACTGAAACCCAATATTATAAATGCAAGAGCAAATACTCCCTGATAGGTACCCAGGCCTGCAAGGGAATGGGTGGGCAAAACTGCTGATATTTCAGCAGCTACAGTAGCCAAAAAAATTACCCAGTATGGAAGATCATTAAACCCAAAGCCCATAGGCTTGAGTACTGCATGAATTAAAAAATAATAAGCTGTAAATTTTAAAATTCGGGCAGGTATTGTGACGAGGTATACTTTCCAGTATATTCCTCTTTTCTGAATTATTTCAATATTTTTATTGGTCTCAACTAATTTTTCATATATATATTGGATAATTCTAATTTTTCTTATTTTATCTTTTAATAAAATCCTATCAAATATTTTAATAAAAAGTCCTATAAATTTAGAAAGGTAAAACAGGAATAGCAAAAAGAAAATAAGAAGCACTATAGCTATTAAAATAACACTGGTGGAAGAAACCGCATATCTATTTACTCCTACAATAACTATAGAAATTACAATCATTGAAAAAACGATAACTAAATCAAAAACAAGTGCAATCATTAAGGTTGAAATACCAATCTCTATAGGAAATTTAAATTTTCTTTTAAGAACATAAATGTAGGAGAGCTCTCCTGTTCTTGCAGGCAGTACCATATTAAAGCCATTTCTTACAAGAGAGATCAAAAACATATCAACCATTCTGATTCTACCGGGTCCGATTAAAATTTTTGCTCTATAGGCTCTAAAAAAATCAATTGAGAAAATAAGAATTAAACCAACTATAAGAGAAGGCTTATAAATACCCAAAAAAGCTTTTATAATATCATCTATATCAATCCGACTGAGAAGGTAGTAAACAAGAAAAATTCCAAAACCTACAACTACAACAATATTTATTACTCTGAATATTATATTTCTGGAACTGATTTTTTTATTTTTATTTTCTGTATTGATTGCCTGTTCCTCTGCTGTTATACGTTTTACTTTCTCTCTTTCAGGTAATTGGAAGAATACTTAAAAGCTTTTTTAAAGCCTTCGTGAGTTAGATGATAAAAAAATCTTTTCACTAAATAAGAAACTCCTTTTTTACCTGTATGGCTGTTATTTTTTTTTGATAAGTTTTTAAATTCATCATTATCTATACTTTCAATATCTTCTCTTTCCCTGTAAGAACTTGGTATTGGATCTTTACAAAAAGCAATAAGTGGTTTACATACCTTCTCCCAGGTATAATATTTTGAAATATCTTCTATATTATTCACACAACTTTTATAAAACTTTTTATCGCCAGCGAGCTTAACTATAGCATCAAAAATATCATCTACACTACCACCCCGGGTAATGATCCCTAAACCTTTTTTTTCTACTAATTCACTCAGGCAATCACCTTCAGTAGAAATTATGGGTAAACCCACCCACAGATAATCTAATATCCTGGTTCTGTATGAAAATCTGGTTTCAATATGTACAGGATGAGTAATTATTCCCACATCTGATTCTAAAAGATAATTTTGCCTTTCATTATATTTAATCCATCCAAAATTAAAAAAGACATTATTATTATAAATATTCAATTTTTTTGCCAAATCGATAGTATCATTTACCAGCTTCAATTCTTTTACCTGTGGGTTTGGGTGTTTTACACCCATAAAGAACAATTTAATGTCGTCTCTTATTTCAGCAATTTTAGCCATTGCTTTTATAAGGGTTAAAGGATCAAACCAGTTATAGATTCCTCCACCCCAGATTATTACAAAATCATCTTTTTTAATTTCATCAATCTTACCTTTTAATACCTTCTTTGTATGGATAGGTTTATTAGTAGGTAATCCAAATGGCACCACATCTATCATTTTCTTTAGAGTTGGATCCTCATTATAAGAATAAGGATTAACTCTATTTAGAGCTGCCAGCATTCCCAACCAGAAATCTCTTTGCCTTTCAGAAGCACAAATGAAAAAGTCTCCATAATGTAACTGTTCAT
>JADHVM010000020.1 GCA_016783985.1 Actinomycetota bacterium | reverse complement strand
TAAATGTTAACGGAGATGTAGAACCATGTGTATTTGTTCATTTTGCTGCTGACAATATTAAAGAAAAAAGTCTTGTAGATGTACTGACATCTGATTTCTTTATGGGCTTTAGAAAAAGGCAGCCTTATACAGAAAATCACCTAAGACCATGCACCATAATTGACAACCCGCAGATTTTAAGAGACATAGTTGCCCAAACAGGTGCTTATCCTACACATGATGGAGCAGAGACTATAATTACATCTCTTGCAAGGGATATAGACAAGTATGCTGAAAGCTATAAGAAGATAGCGGATAAAGCCTGGAAAGAAGAATATGTGCCAGATGAAGAAGTGGAAGCCTTATAGACAAAAAAATAAAAACCTGTATAATTTCAAAGATAATTAAAATTAAATTAGGAAAAAATAATTTAATAAAAAAGGATTTATTTAAAAAAATAATAATAAGAATAATAATAGATAAAGTAGAAATCATTTATTTCTCACCAAATGGCGGTGCGAGCATCAGCTAATTTGGTAAATATAATATGAAGATAGGTAGATGATTTATACTACCTATTTTTTTTATATTAAAATATTTAAGGAGGGAAATTTATTATTAAAAATATTCGAGTAAATAGACAGATTATGGCACCAAAGGTTAGACTAATTTCTGATGATGGAAGCCAGATGGGAATAATAAATACAGATGAAGCTATTTCTATGGCGTATGATAAAAGGCTGGATTTAGTTGAAGTGGCACCAAATGCGAGTCCACCTGTATGTAAAATTATAAATTATAGCAAGTATAAGTATCAGTTAGAAATTTCCGAAAAGGAGAAGAGAAAAAAACAATCGCAAATTATTGTAAAAGAAATAAAATTAAGACCTAAAATAGATAAGAATGATTTGAATACTAAGAGAAAACATATAGAAAAATTTTTAAAAAGTGGAAATAAAGTAAAGATTACTGTCATGTTTAGGGGAAGGGAAATAGTTCATAAGGAATTAGGCATGAATGTGCTTGATGATATTACCAATGAGTTAGAGTGTAAATATATTATAGAACAAAAACCTAAGCTGGATGGATATAATATGATTATGCTATTAGGTCCATTATAATCTGTATATTTCATAAGGGATTATTTACTCAGTAGACTATTTGCCTGATAGAATGGTTTAAATATATATGAAAGGTTGTGTAATTATGCCAAAGGTTAAAACTCACAAAGGAGCAGCTAAAAGATTTAGAGTCACAGGTAAGGGGAAGATTGTTAGAGTAAAAGCATATAAAGGTCATATACTTACCAAAAAAAGTGCTAACAGAAAAAGAAGATTAAGTGAAGTAACAAAAGTGTCGTCTCATGACAGAAAAAAAGTTAAAAAGCTTTTAAGAAAATAGAAAGAAGGTGTTAGATGAAATGACTAGAATAAAAAGAGGAACTGTAAAGAAAAGAAAGCATAAAAAAATTTTAAAGGAAGCAAAGGGCTATTATGGCGCTAAGAACAGAAGTTATAGGCTTGCAAAGGAACAATTATTAAAATCTTTAAAATATTCATACATAGATAGAAAGAATAGGAAAAGGACTTTCAGAAGATTATGGATTATAAGAATTAATGCAGCTGCAAGGCTGAATGGCATCTCTTATAATGAATTTATTAATGGTCTGAAAAAAGCTAATGTTGAAATAAATAGAAAAATGTTATCAGAGATAGCAGTGGAGGATCCAACTGCTTTCCAAAAATTAACAGAGGTTGCAAAAAAGCCAGTTTCTGCATGATTTTTATCATTATTTTATATAAAAGATTTTAAAAAAATATGGGTGAAAAGAAGATATCAATAAATGAGGTAGAACAAAAGTTAAATTTGGAGTTTGATGGTTTTAAAGAAGATATTGATAGTATTGGTACCTTAGACGGACTTGAAAAAATAAAAACTAAATATCTTGGGAAAAAAAGTTATATTTTAAATATATTAAAAAATATTGGAAGCCTGCCAAATAATATAAAGCCAATAGTTGGTAAGAAATCAAATATAATAAGAAAAAATATTGAAGAAATTATTAAAGAAAAAGAAAAATATTTTAAAGCAATTCAATTTGATAAGCACTTAGGGAAAGAAAAGATTGATCTGACTCTTCCAGGGGAAAAAATAAATTTAGGCAGAAAGAATATTATTACACAAGTTATAGAAGAAATAGAAGAGATATTTATTGGTATGGGTTTTGATATTGCAGATGGTCCGGAGGTTGAAACTGATTATTATAACTTTGAAGCATTAAATACCCCAGCAGATCATCCTGCAAGATCACTACATGATACTTTTTTTATTTCAGAAGATGTTTTACTAAGAACTCATACGTCTCCAATGCAGATTAGATATATGGAAAAAAATAAGCCTCCTGTTTATATAATAGTTCCCGGAAAGGTATACAGGAGAGATTATGATGTTTCCCATACACCAATGTTTAATCAAGTTGAAGGATTAGTAATTGACAGGAATATTAATTTTGAAAATTTAAAATGGACTCTGGAAGCTTTTATACATAAAATTTTTGGGAAGGAAAGGAAAGTTAGATTTAGACCTCATTATTTTCCATTTACAGAACCAAGTGTTGAAGTTGATGTTTCCTGTAGTGTATGCAAAGGAGCAGGATGCAGAGTATGTTCAAGATCAGGATGGTTGGAAATTTTAGGAGCTGGTATGGTTGATCCAAATTTGTATGAGTTTGTAAATTATAACCCAGGAGAAGTTAGTGGATTTGCTTTTGGGGTAGGAATTGAGAGAATTTGTATGTTGAGATATGGAATAGATGATTTAAGGATTTTTTTTGAAAATGATATCCGGTTTATCAGTCAATTTTAATTTTTTATCTGAAAGGATTTCACAGGAAGTGAAAGTAACTGTTAATTGGCTTAAAGAATTTTTAGATACAGATGAGATTGATGCTAAAAATATTGCACAGCTCTTAACAATGAGCGGCACTGAAGTTAAAAAAGTAGAATATATTGGAGAAAAATATAAGGGTATTGTAGTTGGAAAAGTAATTGAATACTCTCTTCATCCTGATGCAGATAAGCTGTCTGTTTGTAAGGTAGATATAGGAAATAAGATATTAAATATTGTTTGTGGAGCAAAAAATTTTAAAAAGGAAGACAAGGTTGCAGCAGCTCTTGAAGGAGCAAAGATTGGCAATATTGTTATAAAAAAAAGCAAGATAAGAGGAGTATTTTCTGAAGGGATGATATGCTCGGAGATGGAATTGGGTGTATCTTCAGATGCTTCAGGAATAATGATTTTGAGTAAAGATTACAAGGTAGGATCTGATTTTGCTAGATCAGCAGGTCTGGATGATATCTCAATGGAAATGGAAATTACTCCAAATAGGCCTGATTGTCTTAGTATTATTGGAATTGCACGGGAAATAAGTGCAATAAAAAAGATAGATTTAATAGTTCCACAATATGACTGGCTAAAAGAGATAAATATAAATTCTGATATAAAAATATTGGTAAAAGATTATTCTTTATGTCCAAGATATTCTGCAAAAGTATTTTATAATATTCCTGATAATAATTCTCCGATGTGGTTAAGAAACAGACTTAATTTATGTGATATCAGGCCTGTAAATTTAATTGTTGATTTGACAAATTACGTAATGATAGAAACCGGACAGCCTCTTCATGCTTTTGACAGTGACTTGCTTTATTCAAATAAAATAATAATTAGAGAGGCGGAAGATGGCGAGAAAATAAAAACAATTGATGATAATAATAGGAAATTAGAAAAGGGAATGCTTTTAATTGTTGATGAAAAGAACCCAATAGCTATTGCTGGAGTAATGGGAGGAAAAGATACTGAAATAAATACGGCTACAAAGAATATCTTACTTGAATCAGCAAATTTTAATGGTCCTTCTATAATGAGAACATCAAAAAAAATAGGTCTTAGAACAGAAGCTTCTAATAGGTTTGAAAAAAAATTAGATCCAACGATGACCGTTTTTGCTATTAAAAGATTTGAATATTTATTGAAAAAGATAACAAATCATGATTTTGGGACAGGTATTTACGACAGTTCAAAAGAAATTAAGAGGCAAAGAAAGATTAATTTAAGGTTGGGAGAAGTAAAAAAAGTCTTGGGTAAAGAAATTGGAAAAGATAATATTTCGGATATACTGACAGGCTTAAAAATAAAAAATAGGATAAAGGGAAATATAATAGAATCTACTGTTCCATCATTTAGATTTGAGGATTTAGAACGAGAAATAGATTTAATAGAAGAGATAGCAAGAATTTACGGTTATGATAATTTTAATTCTAAACCTCCAAATTCTATTCTCAGAGAAGGAGAGTATAGTTTTTACCAAAGAATTATAAGAGATATAAGAGCAGGTTTGTGTAATATTGGACTATATGAAGTTATAAATTATTCTTTTGTAAGTGAGGAAGTGAAAAAGAAATTTAAATTAGATTTTGAAGATGCATATAAAAATACTGTAAAGGTATTAAATCCAATTAATGAGGATTTTGCTTATCTGAGATCTTCCCTTCTTCCTTCAATGACCATGAATATAAAAGATAATATAAATCGTAAAATAAAAGATATCAGTATATATGAAATATCAAAGGTTTTTAAGAAAAAATTGAAATCAAAGTTACCACTGGAAATAAATACGCTTGGTATAATGCTTACAGGGAAAATGGCTGCTAAGAGTTGGTATGGAAAAGGGAAAAATTGTAATTATTATAGCCTAAAGGGTATTTTAGAATATTTATATAACAAGTATTACAATTTGAATTCTTTGGGTATAAAGGAAAAGGAGTATAAGTTTTTTCATCCGAGTATCAGTGCAGATATTATTTTAAATAATGAAGGTGTGGGAATAATTGGAAAAGTTCACCCTATTTTATTAGAAGAGGTGGATATTAAACAGGATGTTTATTATCTGGAAATAAATTTGGATAAATTTATAGAAAATATAAAAATTAAAAAACAGTTTAAATCCATACCTGTTTTCCCTTCTATTGAAATTGATCTTGCGATAGTTGTAGATGAGAATATAAAAAATAGTGAGATAGAAGAAGAGATTAGGAATACAGAAACTGAAATATTGAGAAAAATAACTTTATTTGATATTTATAGAGGAGAGCAAATTAAATCTGGTAAAAAAAGCCTGGCATATTCACTTGTTTTCAGGGACAATAAGAGAACTTTAAAAGATGTGGAAGTTGAGATAATTGTTCAAAGAATTTTAGAAAATTTAGGCAAGAAGTATAATGCAAGGGTAAGAGATTTTTAAAATCCTTTGGAAAATTTTGTTTTTTTATTTATAATATTAAATAGTTTATATTAGATGTAAGGAGTAAGGATCAAATATGGCTGGAGAAGATTCAAGAAACAATCAATATTCTGAAGGGAAAAACCCCAGGCAATTATTAAAAATTGAAGGGGAATCAGCAAAATTTGAGGGTAAAATGGATATATCTGAATCTATTGAAATTGACTGTGAAGTAAATGGTAAGTTAAAAGTTGATGGGCAGATAAATATTAGGGAAGACGGTATTGTAAATGCTGATATTGATACAATCGATGCTAGCATAGAAGGAGAATATGATGGGAAGATGAAGGCATCAGGCAAGGTTGAGATAATGGAGAGTGGAATCGTTAGAGGAAGCATAAAGACAGATTCACTTATCATAAAAGAAGGCGGAGTTTTTGACGGGAAGGTTTCCAGGGTAACAAAAATTAAAAAGTCTAGAAACAGTTAGATGGTTTGTAACTAAATTGGATAGTCCTGGTTGAATAGTCCTGGATATTTGGCTGTAATGCAAAATAGCAGTTTTATGTAGTAGTATTAGCTGATATTAGCTAATATAGATATTAGCTAATATCATTACAAAAATTTTTTAATGCAAAAAATCTTAAATTTTATTAATATATAAAGATTTTTAATTAAAAACTTGCATAATATTTATATTTTTTGTATAATATGCATTTATAATAGTAAATTATATTTAATAATACTTAAGTTGCTATATTTATAAAAAGTTAGAGAGAAGATTTAATTATGAAAGAAAAGATAAAAGCAGTTGTTATTGGTGGGTCAGGATTTACAGGTATTGAATTAATTAAGATACTTAACTTACATAAATATACTAAGGTAAAAATTGTTACATCAAGGAAGTATAAAGATGTTAGGGTGAGTGAAGCTTTTTCATCATATACAGATCATACAAGCGATATATTAACTTTTACAGAAGAGGCTGGCAAAGATGAGTTAAAGGATATTAATGTAGTATTTTTATGTCTTCCGCCTTTAAAATCTATGCAATACATAAAAGAAAATTTATTAAAATATGATGGTGTAATAATTGATATTGGTTCTGATTTTAGAATAAATGACCCTGATGATTTTCACATGTGGTATGGATCAGAACATATATTAAAAGGAATGCTTCCTGATTTTGTTTATGGTATTACTGAAATTAATAAACAAAAGATAAAAAAATGCAAGTATATTGCCAACCCTGGCTGTTATCCAACTTCTGTAATACTTAGTCTTGCTCCTGTTCTTGCAAGCAGTAATTTTGATATTGAAAGTATAAATGTTGATGCCAAATCTGGAGTTTCAGGTGCAGGCAGAAAATTAGAAATGGATTATCTATTCTGTAATGTGGATAATAATTTTTTTGCATATGCTGTAGAAGCACATAGGCATATTGGGGAAATAGAACAGGAGGTTTCAAAAATTGCAGGAAAAAAAATGAAAGTATGTTTTACGCCCCATCTACTTCCTATAAACAGAGGGATTTTTACTTCTATTTACTGTAAATTAGAACATAAAGATAATTTAGCAGATGAAGTAGAAAAAGCATATAAGGCATATGAGGAATTTTATAAGGATTCTTTTTTTGTTCAATTTCAGGGTAAAAAGATACCTCAATTGAAAGATGTGATTGGTACGAATATATGTCAAATCGGTATATATTTTGATAAAAGAACTGATACTTTAAAAATATTTTCGGCTATAGATAATTTGTTGAAGGGAGCTGCTGGGCAAGCTGTTCAAAATATGAATGTTGTATTTGGATTTGATGAAAGAGAAGGTTTGATATTTAACGGTTTGTTTTCATAGAAGATATATAGAATAGAAAGAAAAAAAAGTTTTTTAAGTGCAGTAATTATTAAAAATAGAAATTTTTTAATATAAAAAATAGGTTAAAAATAAGTAAATTATAATCATGGGTAATATGGAAATAAATAAGAGGAAAATAGAATTCTATTCTAATAATAAAAAAAATACCGGGGATGAATATATAGGCAAGGCTAAAGTACTACTTGAGTCCTTACCTTATATAAAGGAATATTTTAATAAAACAGTAGTTGTAAAAATAGGTGGAACAATGATGGAAAATGATTCAGTTCTAAAGAGTGTTTTAGATGACGTTATTCTAATGAAATATGTTGGGATAAAGGTTGTATTAATACATGGCGGAGGTAAACAGATAACAGATCTTATGAAAGAGAAAGGACTGGATGTAAAATTTATAGATGGAATGAGAGTAACTACAAAAGAATCAATGGATATAGTAAAAATGATACTCATAGGTAAGATTAATACTAAAGTAGTTTCTTTTTTAAATGAACATGACAAGGAAGCTATTGGGATATCGGGCAATGATGCCAGTTTTATAAAATGTAGGAAAAAAAGATATAAGAAAAATGGAAAAGATATTGATTTAGGATATGTTGGGGAGATAATAGATATTGATTCTAATTTTGTTGTAAATATCTTGGATAATGGGTATATTCCAGTTATAACATCACTTGGAACAGATGCTAATGGAAATATTTATAATATTAATGCTGATTCTTGTGCTTATAAAATAGCTGCCTTTCTAAAAGCAAAGAAAATGATTTTACTAACTGATGTTGATGGTATTATTTATTTTTCAAATAGTAGTAAAAAACTTGTCTCAAGATTAACGTCTAAAAAGTGCCTTGATATGATAAAAAGTGGTGATATAAGCTCAGGTATGATTCCGAAGGTTATGTCATGCATAGATGCATTACATAGCGGTGTTTCCCGAACTCATATTTTAAATGGGACAAAGGCTCACTCAATTTTAGTAGAAATCTTTACTGATAAAGGTATTGGAACAATGATAACAGCATAGTAGGCTTACTTTAGAGTAATAATGATAACAGAATAAATAGAAGGTTAGAATTTATGAAAACAGAGGAGATGGATAAGAATTTAAAAATTTATAATGAAGGCAGTAAATATCTAATGAATACTTACAGTAGACTGCCAGTTGTTTTTGTAAAAGGAGAAATGCAATATTTATGGGATGCTAATGGTCAAAAATATCTGGACTTCGTTGCTGGATATGGATGTCTTAATGTAGGGCATAGCAATAAATTTGTGATGGGAAAATTAAAAAAACAAATTGATAACATTATTCAGTCTTCTAATGTTTATCATAATAAAACACAGGTTGAGCTTGCAAAAAAACTCTGCAATCTAACAAATTTTGGGGGAAAAGTTTTTTTTGCAAATAGTGGTACTGAAGCTATAGAGGGAGCCATAAAACTGGCAAGAAAATTTTCAAAGAATAAATACAATCCTGATAAATACAGGATTATTTCTTTTTATAAATCATTTCATGGAAGAACATTAGGTGCTCTTTCTGCAACAGCCCAGACTAAGAAACAGGAAGTATTTAAACCTCTTGTTGAAGGTTTTGATTATGCAAGGTTAAATGATATTGATTCAGTTAAGGGAAAAATTAATAAAAATACCTGTGCAATTCTAATTGAGCCCATACAAGGTGAAGGTGGAATTAATATAAATGATAAAAAGTTTTTAACATGGATTAGAAAGATATGTTCTGAAAATAAAATACTTTTAATTCTTGATGAAGTACAAACAGGTTTTGGTAGAACTGGAGAAATGTTTGCTTATCAAAATTATGGGATAAAACCTGATATTATGGTAGTAGCAAAGAGCCTGGGTGGAGGTATGCCCATTGGAGCAATAATTTCAACTGATGATATAAGTTCAGCATTTAATCCAGGAGACCATGGCTCAACCTTTGGTGGAAATGCAGCATCTTGTGCAGCAGGATGTGCAGTAATTGACTATATTCTTAAAAATGGCCTGATTGATAAATCAAGGGAAATGGGAAAATATTTCTTAAATAAGTTAAAGGAAATTAAGAAAAAATATACCATAATTAAAGATGTAAGAGGAATAGGATTAATGCTGGCAATGGAATTTAAAGAGGAAGTAGCTGATATTTTAGTAAGGAATGCGTTAAAAGATTATATTATTCTAAATAAAGTTTCAGATTCTATTTTAAGGTTTTTACCTCCGCTTATGATAACAAAAGATAATATAAATACATTGATGGAATGGTTAGATAAAAATATTGGAGATTTACAAAAATGAAAAATTTATTAGATAAAAAGCATAAAGATCTACTGACCTTAAAAGATTACAGCAAAGAAGAGATTGAGAATATATTAAAGCTTGCAGCTGAGGTCAAAAAGGATAAAAAGCTATACAAAGATTTATTAAGTGGTAAGAATCTGGCAATGCTTTTTGATAAACATTCTACAAGGACAAGGCTTTCTTTTGAAGTTGGAATATCACAGCTTGGCGGGAATAGTATTTATTTGGATTCAAAAAACTTGCAGATAAAGAGGGGCGAGACTCTTGAAGATACAGCAAAAGTTTTTTCAAAATATCTTGATGGTGTAATTATAAGGACCTACAGCCAGAAAACAGTGGAAGTTTTTGCAAGGGAAAGTATGATTCCAGTGATTAATGGATTGACCGACCTTTATCATCCGTGCCAAATTTTATCAGATTTATTTACTATTTACGAACTTGGGCTTTTAAAAAAAGATTTAAAATTTACTTATGTTGGAGATAGCAATAATGTATTAAATAGCTTGCTAATTGGTTTTACGATACTGGGGCTAAATATAACAGTGGGGTGTCCAGAAAAGTATAAACCTTTAAAAGAAGTAATAAATTATATTAAGAAGCAGTCTGAAATAAGTGGGAGTAATTTTAAAATTGTAAACGACCCATTGGAAGCAGTAGCTGATGCTGATATTGTGTATACAGATGTGTGGGTTAGTATGGGTGATAAGGAATCTGCTGGGAAAATTAAAGAGTTAAAGGATTTTCAGATTAATTTGAAGTTATTATCTTACGCCAAACCTGATGTAAAAATTATGCATTGTCTTCCGGCCCATAGGGGGGAAGAAATAACATCAGAAGCTATAGATGGTAATAATTCCATTGTATGGGTTCAGGCAGAAAACAGGTTACATGCTCAAAAAGCGCTGCTTGTATATTTATATTCAATATAATTTTTATTAGAGACTAAAGCTTAAAAAAATGAGTAGATTAGACAGATTAAAAGCTATTAGAGAAATTATTAAAGACAAGAAAATATATTCTCAGGAAGAATTGATGGAGGAGTTGCATAACAGAGACTATGATGTAACACAATCTACAGTTTCCCGGGACATAAGTTACCTGCATCTAACAAAAGTAAGAAGATATGGAGAACGCGGGCACTATGTATATGGAGATAAATATTCTGTTAATTCACAGATTAGCATTGAAAGGATGAGATCCAAATTTAAGGAAAATGTATTGGTTATTAATAGAGCTAATAATATATTAGTCATTAAAACTACTCCTGGTGAAGCGCAGGGTGTAGCTGTTATAGTTGATGGAATGAATTTTGGAGAAATACTTGGCACAGTTGCAGGTGATGATACAATTATTTGTGTCATAGATAATAATAAGAATGCTGAAAAGATATTAAAATTATTTCAGTAATTATAAAAAAATATTGTATAAAGGGTGATATGTAAATGAAAGGTAAAGTAGTTCTAGCTTATTCAGGAGGTCTTGATACATCAGTATCTGTAAACTGGTTAAAAGAAAATTATAATATGGATGTAATAGCAGCACTGGTTGATTGCGGACAGACTGATGATTTAAATGAAGCTTATGATAGGGCAGTTAGTTCAGGAGTATGTAAAGCAATAATAATTGATGCTAAAGATGAATTTGTAAATGATTTTATTTTTCTTTCAATTAAAGCTAATTTAAAATATGAAAAAAATTATCCACTTGCAACTGCTCTTGCGAGGCCTCTAATAGTTAAAAAAATAGTTGAACTGGCAAATAATGAAGGGGCAGAGGCAATTGCTCATGGATGTACAGCAAAAGGTAATGACCAGGTAAGGTTTGATGTAGGAATAAGAAGTTTAAACCCAGAGTTAAAAATTATTGCTCCCTTAAGAGAGTGGAATTTATCAAGAGAGGAAGAAATAGAATATGCTGTAAGTCATGGGATTAAAATAAATGTAACAAAAAAAAGTCCTTACAGCATTGATGAAAATTTATGGGGAAGGAGTATTGAATGTGGTGTTTTAGAGGATCCTTGGAATGAGCCTCCGGAAGAAATATATAAGTGGACCAAAATAAGCAAAGGCATTAAAGACTGCGAATATATTAAATTAGAATTTGAAAATGGTGTTCCAATAGCTATTGATGGAGAAAAAATACCACTAATTAAGATTATAGAAAAAATAAATAATATTGCTGGTTCATTTGGTATTGGAAGAATAGACATGGTTGAAAATAGGCTTGTAGGAATAAAATCAAGGGAAATATATGAATCTCCTGCTGCAGAATTGCTGATTGAAGCTCACCGCCAGTTAGAGAGTCTTGTCCTGGATAGGGACCTTGTGCATTATAAATATTTAATTGAAGAGAAAATGGCAGAGATGATTTATTACGGGCTTTGGTTTACACCTCTTATGGATTGCTTGAAAAAATTTATAGAAGAAAGCCAGAAGTTTGTTTCTGGAATAATTAAAATTAAACTTGAGTATAAGAGTTTTTCAGTAATAGGAAGAAAATCAATATATTCTTTATATGATAAGAAGCTTGCTACTTATAACAAGGAAGATGTATTTGACCCCAAACATTCTGAAAGTTTTATAAAAATATGGGGTTATCCTTATGAAATATTAGGAAAAAAAGGAAGAATAAATGGAAAAGATATGGAAAGGTAGAATTAATAAAGATACCGACAGTAATGTAGAAAAATTTACAAGTTCTTTAGATGTGGATAAAAGTCTTTATATGTATGACGTTATAGGAACTATTGCTCATGTGATTGGACTTAAGAAGATAGGGATAATTACTGATAATGAGCTGAAGAAGATATCTAAAGGCTTAGAAGAAGTTACAAAGAAGATAGAATCAGAAGAGATTCTTATCTCAGATCAGTATGAAGATATACATAGTCTTATTGAATGTGAACTGGAAAAAGTGATTGGAGAGTTTGCAAAAAAAATTCACACAGGCCGAAGCAGAAATGATCAAATAGTGCTTGATGAGAAATTGTTTATTAAAGATGCAATAATTAATACTATAGATAAAGTTTTAAGCCTGCAGAAGAATATAATAAAAATTGCCCAAAAGGAAATAGACATTATTATTCCTGCATATACTCACATGCAAAAAGCTCAGCCTGTGCTGCTGTCACATTATTTATTGTCATTCTTTGAAAAATTTAACAGGAATGTGCATAGTCTTTTTGGCAATTTTGAAGACTGTGATTATCTTCCTTTAGGAGCTGCGGCCTGTACTGGCAGCGGGTATGAGTTGGATAGAAAATTACTAAAAAAAATACTTAAGTTTAAAAATACTGATTCCAATAGTATGGATATTGTTGGAAACAGAGATTTTATAATGGATTTTATATATTCCTTAAGTAAAATTATGCTGAATCTCAGTAAATTTTGTGAAGATTTGATTATATTTAATACAAGTGAATTTTCTTTTATAGAAATAGATGAAGCTTTCTGTACTGGCAGTAGTATAATGCCGCAAAAAAAGAATCCTGATATTCTAGAGTTGATACGCGGTAAAAGTGCTCTTATTATCGGCAGTCTTATGCAGTCTATGATTTTAATGAAAGGATTACCTTCGACTTATAATAGAGATCTTCAGGAGGATAAAAAAATTATGTTTGGTGCTTACCGGGAAACCATAGACAGTGTTGAAATATTCTCTGAATTACTTAAAAAAATAAAATTTAATAAGGCAAAAATTAAAGAAGGCTTAAGCAGGGGTTTCTTAGAAGCAACTGATATTGCTGACTATCTTGTAAAAAAAGGTGAAAGCTTTAGAAAGTCTCATAATATTGTGGGAAAAATAGTAAAAAATTGCGTTGACAACAATATTTCCTTTGGAGATTTAACAATAGAGGAGCTTAAGAATTATTCATCTTATTTTAGTAGCGATATTTATGAAATGGTAAAAATTGAATCATGTATTTCTAACAGGAAAGTGGATTGTGGAACAAGTAAAAAAAATGTACTTGAGAAGATAGAATCAGGGAAAAAGATAGTAAATAAATTATATGCTAAACAAAAAAGGTTGTTTGAGCAAATACCGGAGTTAAAATTTTTGTTTAATTTTATAAAGAAATAAAGCTTTAAAATAAATCTTTCTTTCCAATTATTAATGAGTACCAGTATTAAAAAAATAGAGTTAACAGCTCCGGCAGGTGGATGGGGCCAATTAGTTGCAGCAATAAATGCAGGTGCAGATTCTATATATCTTGGCTATAGAAAATTTGGGGCAAGAGCATATGCTGAAAATTTTGACTTAAAGCAGTTAAAAAGAGCTATAAAATTTGCTCATAAAAACAATGTAAAGATATATTTAACGTTAAATACACTTATAAAAGATAGTGAAATAGAAGAGGTTATTTTCTTCTTAAAGGATTATACACAGATTTGTACTGATGGTGTTATAATTACTGATTTTGGTGTATATAAATTAATAAAAGATTTATTTCCCTTTCTTCCCGTACATGCAAGTACCCAATTAAGTATACATAACATATATTCTCTTAAGCTGCTTAAAGAATTAAAATTTAAAAGAGCAATTCTTGCCAGGGAGCTAACACTTAATGAAATTAAAGATATAGATAGAAAAAGATTTCTTGAAATAGAAATATTTGGGCATGGGTCTCAATGCTACTGCTATTCTGGCAATTGTTATTTCAGTTCATTCATCGGAGGAAGAAGTGGTAATAGGGGAAGATGTACCCAGCCATGTAGAATGAAGTATAAAATTTTAAAAAAGGACAGCAATGGATTTCATTATATTACTGAAAAGAGTAACTTCCTTTTAAGTAAAAACGATCTGTGCACTTTAGAGATAATTCCAAAAATAATCAATACAGGTATTAATGCGCTTAAGATTGAAGGAAGAATGAAGTCTGCAGAATATGTTGGAATTGTTGTGAAAACATATAGAAAATATATTGATATGTATTATGAAAATCCAGAAAACTTTAGAGTTGAAAAAGAAGATTTATATAAGATTACCCAGATTTTTTCCAGAGAGCTGGGAACAGGATATTTTAAAAATAAGTATCCTAAGGAAATAATTTCTATTAAGAGATCTGGAAGTATCGGCAACTTTTTGGGAAGGATAATTAAAATAAATTATGACGACCAATCTTTTTGTATAAAAAGTAAATGGTATATAAATAAGGGAGATATTATTGAGGTTTGGACTAATAGAGGAAATGAGCATATAAAGATTAACAGTTTTCAAATGATAGATAAAGTAAATGAGAATACTATCTACAAGATTGCAGTTAATAAAAAAATAAACATAGCTTTAAATGATAGGGTATTTAAATTTTTTGACAGCCAGCTTGATGCAGAAGCAAAGAGTTTATTTAAAAATAATTATCATAAAGGTAGTAATAATAAAGCTTTGCTTTATTCTAATAAGGTAATGGAGGGGAATAAAATAAATAAAAGCAAGAATGAAAATATTTTTATCAAGGATAAATCTGCTTTAGAAAAATATTTAAATAGATATGGTTTTAGAGATGGAAAAAACCAGGATGAAAGAGGAATTGGAGCTGTTTCTTGTGATTATGTACCTAATAATAAATTGGATGGATTAGATTTTAAATTATCAGCTATTGTTTATAATGAGGATCAGTTAAGAAGTGCAGTAAGTGGC
>JADHVM010000019.1 GCA_016783985.1 Actinomycetota bacterium | reverse complement strand
ATTTTACCCACCTTTAAAAAACTTAATTTTATTTACAATAATTTAAATATTAATATTTTAATATACTACATTAAAATTTATTCTAATTCTATTTGATTAATCATACCATAAGCTATTAAATTCATATAAATATTATCCGCAATTAATTCTAAGCCCTCTTTACTGGGGTGAATGCCGTCTTCTTGCATATAATTTTCAATATTTATATCCTCTGTAAATAAATCCCATAAGTTTAAAAAGACAACATCTTCATTCTCAGCTATTTTTATTATTTCTTTATTATATAAATCATATATTTCTTTCTGTTTTTTTCTGAAATCTTCACCCTTAGATAATGGAAAACTATCTAGTACGGGATTTATTCCCATTACTATCAACTTAATATCATTTGACTTTAAACTATTTATTAAACCATGATAATTGTTATTAAATTTTTCTAAACTTACCTGGGTTGTGTAATTATATTCACCTTCACTATAAGATAATGACTCATTTTTTTTAATTTTGTTTTCATTACTTTCAACAAGCATCCCGTCATTTAAACCAAAATTTACTATAATTATATGAGGATTATAACAAAGAACATCTTTCTCCAAACGATTGATTGCATCCAAAATAGTATCTCCTCCAATACCACTATTTATCACTTTAGTTAGCATATAATCTTTATACAGTATATTTTCAAGCAATTGTGGGTAGGAATCTTCATATTTTAAATTCCATCCAAAAGTTACAGAATCTCCAAAGCAGACTACTAGGGGAAAGTTATCTTTTATTTCATCTAACTCTACACTTCTTGTTTCTATTCTTAAACCAGGATAATTAAATGATATATTGGATGATACTATTTCAGATTTTTTATATATAAAGTTGCAGGAAGAACTTGCGAACAATACAAGACAAGAAATTAATACAATAATAAATCTAATAATATATATTTTATTTCTTTTTATCACTTGCTATCCTTTCTATAATCATAAATATTTTACCATATCATCAATTGTTAATATATTTTAAATATTTTTTTTCAGTAATTACATATCTTTCTGAAATATATCTAATGCCTGTCAATATCTAATGCCTTGAAAATTAAATAATAAAATGATAATATTCCTACCTGTTCTAAATAAATTAAAGCATTTTAAAATAATAATATATAAAAATATTTTTATTGTGCTAAAACATAAAAATTGATATATATATTGAACTAATTAAAACAGGAGAAATAATGTCAAAAAAATGTGATATATGTGGTAAGAAACCATTATCTGGTAATACTGTTAGCCACTCACATAAAAAAACAAAAAGAGTTTTTAAGCCCAATATTCATAAGACAAAGGTTGAATACAAAGGTAAAGTTAAAACTATAAATATCTGTACCAAGTGCTTAAAATCAAATAAGATTAAAAAAGTAGTATAAATTCAATATTTTATAAGTTTACAAATAAAACCTGCTTCGCTATTAAAATAATAAGGCATTATTTCAAAATAGTCTTTTCCTCTTAAATCTATATCACCTTTATTATATGTTGAAATTGGCTTTATTTTATTAAAAATTTTCAATTTCTCTAATTTATACTTACTTCCAAATTTCTTTAAAAACTTTTCTATTGTCCTTTGATTTTCTATATGAGAGATAGTGCAGGTATAAAAAATAATTATTCCTCCTGTTTTTAAATACTTGTGGCAATTTATAAGTATATTATAGGATTTACCAGCCAATCTATGTAAATCTTCTAATTTTTTATTGTATTTTACATCTGGATTTTTTGAAATTGTCCCAAATGCGCTACAAGGAGAATCTATAAAAATCTTATCAAATGATTCAATATAATCTTTTGAGCCATAATCTTTTAAATTATAGCTGTTCATTTCTAAATAATCTGGACTTGAAGCATCAGCAATTAAAGTTATAACACTGTTTATCCCCAACCTTCTTATATTATCATCTAATAACTTCTGTTTCTTACCATTGATATCAACAGATACAATTTTCCCTTCATTACCCATAAGCTCTGCCATATATGTTGTTTTACCTCCAGGAGCAGAACATAAATCTAAAATTTTTTCACCCTTTTTTGGTCTGACAAAATATTTAACTGCAATTTGAGAAGAAAGATCCTGAATAGTAAAAGTGCCTTCTTTATAAAAATCGATATTTTCAATATTCTGTACACTGTCAGTAACAATGACATCTTCAAATAAACTCTTCTCCTTTCCAGTATAGTTAATGAATTCGTCAGTTAGTTTATCAGTCTTTAAATTAATTCCTTTTTTATCTAAGAACTTTTTAATTAAATCTTTTTTTAAATTCTTTAATCTATTAATCCTTATAAAAAAAGATGGCTCTTTGTTTAATGCTAAACAAATTTTTTCTGTCTTTTCACTTCCATAATTTTCAGTCCAATACTTTACAATCCAGTAGGGGTATGAATACTTAATACTTATCTTCTTTAAATTATTTTCAATTAACTCATTTATTTTATTATTAATAAATAATTTTATACTATCAATTGAACTTATTTTTCTTAATAATGCATTAATAAATTTTGAAGATGGGTTTGATGTATTTTTTTTAGCTATTTCTACACTTTCATTAACTACTGAATAACTTGGTACCCTATCCATATATCCTAATTGATATACTCCCATTCTTAAAATATTTAATACAGAATAATCCATTCTTCCGGTAGGCTTATTTGAAAAAAGACCGATGCAGAAATCAATTTTTAATAAGTACCTTATAGTTCCTTTAATGATATTACTTATAAATCTTTTATCTCGATTCGAAGGTTTAAAAATTGAAAATTTCTTATTTATTATATTTTTTAGAGGTTTTTTTGTCCTAAAATATTCATTTAATATGAAAAAAGCAACTTCTCTGGGATTGTTGTTATTAAGTGAGCTACTACCCAAATCTTTCACCAACTTTTATTTTATATCCGTTTAAAAAATCCAAAAATGACATTTCATTCTTTCCAGATGGCTTCAAACATTCAATTCTGATAATCTCATTTTTATTACATCTTATTAAAAGTCCTGATTTTTTATCTGCTGCTATTACTGTTCCATTGCCACCATTGCCTTTTCTAAAATATTTTATTTCTTTATCATTATAAACGCTTGCTTTTAGTATTTTAATCCTTTTGACATTCCACGTTGAAAAAGAACCAGGTTTGGAGCTAAATGCTCTTATTTTATTTACTATATTTATTGCACTATTATTCCAATCTAAATTTAAATCCTTTTTATCTATTAATTTTGTATAAGTTGCATTTTTATTATCCTGTGGCACAGGTTCTATACCTTTTTCTTCAATTAAATCCAATACAGAAATAAGTAAAGGGCATCCAATTTTTATTAATTTTTTTTCAACCATATCTTTATTATCACTACTGTTAATTCTAAATTCATCTTGAATATAAATATCGCCTTCATCTACTTTCTCGGTTATTCTTATAATACTAATTCCAGTTTTATTATCTCCATTAAGAATTGGACTTGTTATTGGTGATGGCCCTCTATATTTCGGAAGCAAAGAAGGATGTACATTAATACATCTGTCATAGCATAACTTTAACAAATCTTTTGGTATTATCATCCCGAAAGAAACTACAACTATGCAATTAAAATCTATATCTTTAAGATAATTTATAAATTTAAAATCTAAAGTCTTTATTTGAAAAAAATCAATACCACTTTCAACTGCCCATTTCTTTACAGGGTTTGAAAGAATTTTTTTTCCTCTTCCACTCCTCTTATCAATACCTGTTATAACTAAAGATATACTATGTTTTGATTTATAAATTTCTTTTAAAAACGGAACTGAAAAATCAGAAGAGCCGAAAAATAATATCTTCAATATGAAAATACCTCCAAACTGCCAAAAAATAAATAAACTTATTTACATTTCACTCACTTTACTTATTTTAGATAACAATTCTCTCTTTGTTTCTTTATCGAGGTGGTCTATAAAAAGTATCCCATTTAAATGATCAACTTCATGTTGAAAAATCCTTGAAAACAGTCCTTCAACCTCAAATACATTTTCATTACCTTCAAGATCTATTGCTTCTACCTTAATTTTTTTTGCTCTTCCAACATTATATCGATATGAACCTATACTTAGACAACCCTCTTCATCTATAATTTGTTCATTATTTAAAACTTCGATTTCAGGATTAATAAAAGTCTTTATTTTTTCACCAAAATTTACAACAATTACCCTTTTTGATACTCCTATTTGAGGTGCAGCAAGGCCTGCAGCAACAATTTCACCTTTTGTAATAGTATCTACCATATCCTCTACTAATTCTACTATTCTTTTGTCAATTTCTTTTACTTCCTTGCTCTTTTCTCTTAATACCGGGTCTCCTATTATTCTAATTTTTTTTACAGTCATAAATTCCTTCCAAAAGTTTTATAAAATCCATACTGGGTCTACGTCTATAATTATTTTACTATCCTTACTCTCTTTAAAGTATTTTAGTATCTTATTTATTCTTACACTAAATTTTTCTATTTCTTTGGTTTTTATCAATATATGCCATCTGTAAAATAAATTAATTTTATAAAATGGCGCAGGAGCAGGACCTAATATTTTATAATCAATTTTAATAACTTTATCCAGTTCTGCAAATATTTTTTTTACATCCTTTTTTACATTCCCTTCGTTTTTACCAGATATAACAATATTTATTAAATTTGAAAAGGGTGGATAAGACAACTCTCTTCTATTTTCAAGTTCTGCTTTGTAAAAAATATTATAATCATCACTTAAAAAACTTTTTATTACATTACTTAGAGGATTATATGTCTGAATAATTACCATCCCACGTTTTGACTTTCTACCAGCCCTGCCTGCTACTTGAGTTATCAATTGATACACCCTTTCATACATGTGATAATCTGGTAATTCAAGCATATAATCACAATTAATAATACCAACCAGTGTTACATCCCCTATATCTAAACCTTTTGCTATCATCTGTGTACCTATAAGAATTGCTCCTCCGGGAGAAATAAATTTTTTTAATATTTCCTCATGTGATTTTTTCTTTTTTGTAGAATCAGAATCTATTCTTAAAATTGGAACATTTTTAAATCTAATCCTTAGTTTAGATTCAACCTTCTGAATTCCTGTTCCCTGTAAAAATATATTTTTTCCGCCGCATAATTTACAAACACCCGTAAAGTCCTCTTCTTTACCACAGTGATGACAAATTAGCTTACGACCATCTCTATGAAATTTATAGGATAAATTACATGCTGGGCATTTTGGAACATTACCACAATCATTACATATAGCAAAATTACTATATCCTCTTCTATTCATAAGTATAATTACTTTATTATTATTAATAAGCGTTTTATTAATTTCTTTAAACAACTCACCAGTAATAACTGTATCATCCCTGTATTTATCTATTAATTTTAAATCAATTACCCTTTTCATAATTGGATTTTTACTCTGAGCCTTTACAGGAACTTTTAAAAGCATGAAATTTTTATTATTTTCTGCCCTATATCTAATATTTACAGATGGTGTAGCACTACCAAATACAACAGGTATATTTAATATTTCACCAATTTTTATAGCTACATCCTGAGTGTTGTACCTTATTGAAGAGCTTTCCTTATAAGAAGTGTCGTGCTCTTCATCTATTATTATCACTCCTAATTCATTAATTGGAGTAAATAGAGCAGATCTTGTCCCAATTATGATGTTATATTTATTCTTCCAAATATCCAGCCACGTTTCATATCTTTCATTTACGCTCATATTTGAGTGGTACACAGCAACTTTATTCCCAAATTCAACTTTAAATCTTGAATATAGCTGGGGTGTAAGAATAATTTCAGGGGTTAATATTAATGCTTTTTTATTTCTACTTAGAATTTCCTTGCATACGCTTATGTATATTTCTGTTTTACCGCTGCCAGTAACACCTTCTATTAAAAAACAATTAAATGTATTTTTGTCAATTACTTTAACAATGGAATCCAGACATTTTTTCTGATAAATATTTAGTACTATTTTTTGTTTTTTCTTTATACTATCATCCAGGATTTCATATTTAAAATCTCTTCTTACTCTTCTTTTATAAACTCTTATAATTTTTTTATTTATTAGAGTTTTTATACTGCTCAAGCTTGACCCGGTATCTTTAACCAGGACATCTCCAGGCACCTCTTTATTTTTAACTAAATAATCAATAATCTTTTTTTGAGAAAAACTCTTTTTCCAATTTATTTTATCTTTTAACTCCAGATATCTATCTTTATTCAATCTAAAATAACACCTGTATTTTAACTCCATTTCTGGATTTGAAAGAATATTCTCAATTTTTTTTCTACCTCCTGTTGGTAAAAAAAGTTTAAATATTCTTCCAGCAGATTGTATGTAGTATGAACTAATCCAATTTATAAGTTCCAATTTCTCTTTACTGAAAAATGGTTTAGGACTTATAACATTATCTATAAACTTTATGTCTTTGCCTGGTAATTTAGAACGGTCTTTTATCTTAGATACATATCCAATTTCCATTCTTGATTTTAATGGGATAGAAACAATACTACCAACTTTTATAGAATTTTTTAATTTTGAGGGTATTATGTATTCAAAAGCATGGTCTACTTTGCGGGTTTTAATATCTAAATAAACCTCAGCAAATTGATTAATATTATTCATCTATAAATATTATAAATTACTTCAGGCCTAATATACTCTTTATATCATTAACTTTATCTAGTTTCTCCCATGTAAAATCTCTATCATGTCTTCCAAAATGTCCATAAGAAGCAGTCTTTTTATATATTGGTCTTATTAAATCTAAATTCTTTATAATTGCACCAGGCCTTAAATCAAATACCTCTTCAACAGCCTTTCTTATTTTTCTAGTATCAACCATTTCAGTATTGAAAGTTTCTATCATTAATGAAATTGGATGAGAGACTCCTATCGCATATGCAATTTCTATTTCTAACCTGTCAGCAGCTCCAGCTGCAACTAAATTTTTAGCTACATACCTTGCAGCATATGAAGCAGATCTATCAACCTTTGTAGGATCTTTTCCGGAAAAACATCCTCCTCCATGCCTTGCCATACCACCATATGTATCAACAATAATTTTTCTTCCAGTTAGGCCAGTATCCCCCATTGGTCCGCCTATAGTAAACTCCCCGGTTGGATTAACAAATAATTTTAAATCTTTATTTAAATATTCTTCTGGTATAATTGGTTTTATTACAAATTCCTTTATATCAGGCATTATTTGTGTTTCCACATCAATCATTGGAGAATGCTGAGCTGATACAACTATCGTTTCTACTCTTACCGGTTTGCCATCTTTATATTGGACAGTAACCTGGCTTTTACCATCTGGTCGAAGATAAGGAAGTATGCCTGCTTTTCTTACCTCAGATAATCTATGTGCTAATTTATGCGCTAGTTGTATTGGAAGAGGCATTAATTCAGGAGTTTCTTTACAAGCATAACCTATCATCATACCCTGATCGCCGGCTCCCATCTGGTCAATTTCATCCTCATACCCATTCCCAGCTCTTGATTCATAAGATTTAGAAACACCCTGTGCTATATTTGGTGATTGTTTGCCAATAGAAACTAAAACACCGCATGTTTCATAATCAAAACCATATTTTGCTCGAGTATAACCTATATCCTTTATAGTATTCCTGACAATACTTGGAATTTCTACATAAGTCTCTGTTGTAACTTCACCAGCAACAATTACAATTCCTGTTTTTAGCAATGTCTCAATAGCAACCCTGCAATTTGGATCATCGGCAATAATCTCATCCAATATTGCATCCGATATCTGGTCAGCCATTTTATCAGGATGACCTTCGGTTACTGATTCTGAAGTAAATACAAAATCTCCGCCTTTTGACATAAACTCCTCCTATTTTGAACAATATTAGTTAACATTAATCTTATTTATTTCATCCCATATTTTTCTAGCAATAATCCTTTTATTATCTTTCTTTAATTTTTTTTCGCTGCTATCCTTCTTCAAAACGATAACTTCATTAAAATCACTTTCAAATCCAATATCATGCCTTGATATATCATTTGCGATTATTAAATCAATATTTTCACCGCTAAATTTATCTCTAACATTATTAATATTTATACCATCTTCAGCAGAAAAACCTACCAAGATTTGATTCCTATTCTTTTTTGAAGCCAGTTCTTTTAATATATTTATATTCTCTTTAAATTTCAATTTTGATATTATATCATCATTTTTCTTCAACTTATAATTAAATCTTTTCACTGGCACAACATCACTAACTGCAGCAGCCATTATAATAACATCACTATTTTTATAATATTTTAATACTTGTTCTTTCATCTCTCTTGAGTCTTCCACAAAAATTACATCAACTCCATAAGGTAAAGATAAATTTTTATTTGCAGTAATAAGAAAAACTTTTTCCGCACCCCTAAAGTATGCCTCCTCAGCTAAAGCAATCCCCATTTTCCCACTGGAAATATTTGAAATATATCTTACCCTATCAATATATTCTTTTGTTCCTCCTGCAGTTACAATTACTTTTTTTCCATTAAGATCATCACAATATGACAACAAATTCCCTAATTTTTCTAATATTACATCCTCATCTTCCATTTTTCCAAAACCTTCTTCACCACATGCCAATTTACCCTTTACTGGTCCTACAAAAAAATAAGTTCCAATATTTTTCAATTTATTAATATTTTCTTGAATAATCGGGTTTAGATACATTCCTTCATTCATCGCAGGAGCAATCAATACAGGGCTATTAGAAGACACTATAGTTGTAGTTAAAAAATTATCACATATGCCATAAGCTAATTTAGAAATTGTATTTGCAGTACAAGGTGCTACCAGTATAATATCTATACTATGTGCAAGAGATATATGATATATTTTTTCCTCATTTTTAAATTGGTCCAGAATAGTTTTATTACCGCTAATCGAACTAAATGTTAATGGATTGATAAAACTGGCAGCATTTGGACTCATAACTGGAAATACTTCTGCTCCAAGCTTAACTAATTTGCTACAAATTCCTGCTGATTTATATGCGGCAATAGAACCTGTAATTCCCAGCATTACCCTTTTTTTATTAAAAGATATTTTTTTTTTAGCCATTTTTTTATAACTATTTAATTTTAATAATTATTCAGTACTATCATTTCCACTCTTAAAGCTAATTCTACCTTCTTTTATTTCACTAAAGGCTATTTCTAATGGATCATCAGTTTCAATGTCAACTAGAGGGTGAATTACATTTATTCTCTCCATTTTCTTTCTGGCAGAAATATATTCTCCTACATCCCTTGCTCTTTTACCTACAGCTACACATAAAGAATATTTGCTTCCAGTACTCTTAATTAATTCTTCTACATCAGGTAATTCCATTTACTTAAACTCCTCCTTTTTGCAAATTCAAAACATATTTTAAATTTTGTAAAGCTTCATTATAATTATTATTAACAATTATGCAATCATAGTACTTTTGAAACTTTATTTCTTCTTTTGCTATTTTCATCCTTTTTTTTATTTCATCTAAACTATCAGTACCTCTTTTTATCAATCTATCTTCTAAATCCTTTAATGAAGTTATATTAATAAAAATTAAATAAGCATCCTTTATTTTTTCTTTGACCTGCATTGCACCTTTTACCTCAATTTCTAAAATTATATTCTTACCTTTTTTTAGTTTCTTTTCTACAAAATCTTTTGGTGTTCCATAAAGATAATCACAATAATTAGCCCATTCAAGAAGTAAGTTTTTATCGACAAGTTCCTCAAAGTGCTCCTTGCTGATATACCTGTATTTTTTACCTCTTGATTCATTGTTTCTTTTTGGGCGCGTGGTTACTGAAACAGATTTCACAAAACCTTGTAGTCCGTCCAATGCGTCATTGATTAAATTACTCTTGCCCACACCTGATGGTCCTGATATTATAAATAATCTTTCCTTACTATTCATTATTTAATACTCTTTTTACAATTACTCTAAATAAATTAAAAAATTATATTATAGTTAATATATATCAAAATATCTGTAAAAACTTACCTTTTGTTTTTTCCCCAAACCTCCGACTTTCTTTCTGGTACTTATTTTTAATCTGCGTAGTATTTTTTCTGCATTCACTCTTCCTATCTTTGGAAGAGAACTTACCAAATCTATAATTTTCATATTAGCAATATATTTATCATATATTTCTTTATTATTAAATAATGCTTTAAAATTTGTTTTTCCTTTTTTAAGATCAACCTTTATTAAGGCTCTTTTTTTCCTTACTATTCTGGCATACTCAATACTAATTTTTTCTCTCCTATTATAGAAATATTTTTAAATCCACAAATATGAATAACTAATTATAATTAAAAAAAAATAAAATATTTGATTATTTCCTGCTTCCCGGATAATCAAGCTCGATATTCTTTTTGCATAGCGGGCACTCAGAAGGAAGATAATTTTCAATTTTTAACTTTATCAAATAAAAATAGGGATAATTAAATTTTATTTTCTCTGACCTATCTACAATACTAATAATACCCTTGATATTAGCTTCAAATTTTCTACATATGTCTATAACTTCAAAAACAGAACCTCCTGTAGTGATAACATCTTCAGCAATCAATATATTTTCGCCAGGAATTATATTAAAATTCCTCCTGAGCTCCATTTTTCCTTTTTTTCTTTCAGTAAATATCATCCTTGTTTTCAATTTATATGCAAGTAAATACCCGAATAGAATTCCACCAATTGCCGGTGATACTACAGTTTGAATAATATTTTTTTTAATCTCCTTATCAATTATTTCTAAAGCGCTATCAATAATATTCGATATTTTGTCAGGATACTGCAGGAGACTTGCACATTGCAAATAGTATTTGCTGTGATATCCCGAGCTTAATTTAAAATGACCTTCTAAAATAGAACCAGTATCCTTCAATATCTTTAATACATCTAAATTTTTAATTTGACTTATAACTTTCATTACATTTTAATGCCTTGCTAATTTCATTTAAATAAATTTCTATAATTTTTTCAATATTATCTTTGCCTGTAATAGATCTTCCTACGATAATAAAATCCGAACCATTTAAAATGGCATTGCCAGGAGTATTAATTCTTTTCTGGTCACCAGCACTATCTTTTTTCAATCTAATTCCAGGAGTAGCAATGTAGAAATTATTTCCAAATTTTTCTCTTATAGCTTTAACTTCATTTGGTGAACAAATAATACCGCTTATACCAGAATCTATTGCAACTCCAGCTAAATTCAATACTGTTGATAAATAACCATCCTTGAAACCCATCTCTTTTAAATCAACTGAACCCAAACTTGTTAAAATAGTCACTCCAAATATTAAAGGTGGTAATTTTTTATTTCTTTCTGATAACTCCTGGAGTTTATCTCTGGCATTCCTTAGCATTTCTTTTCCTCCAAGCACATGAATAGTAACCATATCTATATTCAATTTATAAATAGAATCAATTGCTCTTGTAACTGTATTTGGAATATCAAGCAGTTTTAAATCCAATAAAACTTTATAACCAAAACTTTTTACTGTTTCAATAATACTAAAATCTGTACTGTAAATTACTTCCAATCCTAATTTAAGAGTTGTAACTTTATTATTAATTCTTTTACATAAATTAATAACATCATTTTTTTTACTTACATCAATGCTTATAATCAACTTATCTTTAATTTCTAATCTCTTTTTCATTTCCCTATTATCAGACTCCTTGTAATTAAAATCTTATTATAACTTACTTTATAATCTGCTTATTAGATAATTTACCTATTATTTTATTTACATCATCAATATCCTTACTCTCTAAATAATCTGATACTCCTTTAATTACCTTCAAACCAACACAACAGTCAACAAAGTTTGCAGTACCTATTCCAATAGCATTAGCTCCCATTAGAAGAAATTCTACTGCATCATTCCATGTACATATCCCTCCCATACCAATTATAGGTAAAATATTTTCATTACCTAAGGTATAAACTTTAGCCAGTGCAATAGGTTTAATTGCTGGTCCTGATAGCCCGCCCAATACATTACCAAGCCTTGGTTTAATATTTTCAATATCAACTGCTGTTCCGACTAAAGTATTTATCAACGAAATTGCCTCAGCACCACCATTTTTGGCTCTTTTAGCAGATTTTATCATAATTGTATCATCTGTATTCGGGCTTAATTTAACAATTACGGGAATATTTAGAATTTCCTTTACAGCATTAGTTATTTTTTCAACCTCTTCCGGCATTGAGCAAAAAATCATTCCACCTTTTTCTACATTAGGACATGATAAGTTAAGCTCAACTGCTAAAACATTAGTTTTTACTTTTTTTACTACTAAAGCTAACTCTTTAAATTCCCCACAACTTTCCCCAAAAAAACTTAATATAATATCAGCATTCATATCTTTAATCTTTGGCAAATGATCACTTAAAAATGATTCTATACCATCATTTTGAAGCCCTATTGAATTTAATACTCCACATGCAGTTTCCCATATCCTTGGCGGTTTATTACCACCTTTACCCTTTAAAGAATAACTCTTAGTAGTTATTGCTCCTAATTCTGAAATATCATAAAAATTACTATACTCTAATCCACTGGCAAAAGTGCCTGAACACATAACTACAGGATTTTTTAAATTTATCTCTCCTATCTTTACAGATAAATTAGGCTTATTACTTTCAGTCAAATATTACCTCCATTATATTAAACGAAGGACCATCCTTGCAGACTCTTTTATATACAATTTCACCATCTTCATTTTTAATTCCTATTGCACAACTCATACATGCTCCAATACCACAAGCCATTCTTTGTTCAACTATTGCAGTTGCGGAAATTTTTTTACCTAAAAAAATTTCTTGTAAAACCTTAAGCATATCTACCGGGCCACAGCAGTAGAATTGATATTTCTTGTATTTATTAATATTTTCTTTTATAAAATCTGTTGCTAAACCAGAATTACCATAAGATCCATCTTCTGTAAATATATTATAATAAACCTTATTTTTTATTAAATCCTTTTCTATGCCTGCAAAATCACTGTTCTTAAACCCTGCAATAAATAAAATATTCTTTTTTTCTCTAGTAAGAACTTTTGCTACTAAATACAAGGGAGCAATTCCAATTCCCCCACCAATTAATAAATAATCATTAGAATTCTTATTAAATGTTATAGGATTTCCCAATGGACCAATAAAATCTACTATTTCTCCTTTCTTAAGTAAGGATAATGAATAAGTTCCCCTGCCTTTCACCAAATATAATATAGAAAATACGTTAAACTCTTTCTCAATATCATAAATGCTAAAAGGTCTTCTAAGTATTGGATCAAATATTTTTTCTTTTGAACATTTTATACTAATAAATTGACCCGCTCCTGCATTCCTGCATATGTATGGTGAAAAAATTTCCATTTTATACAAATTTTCACCATATTTTTCATTTTTTAAAATTTCTCCTTTTAAAAGCTTCATTAATACTCCTGAATAGGTTTAACTTTAACTTTTGAGTTTTTTCTTAACTCATGTATTCCTTGAAGAACTGCTGATGCTGCTGAAAGTGTAGTAATGGATGGTACATTATGCATAACTGCAGCAGTTCTGAGGTAATATCCATCACTTCTAGCACCGCTTCCCTCGGGAGTATTTATAATTAAATCAATCTCTCCATTTTTTATTAAATCAAGAACATTTGGCCTTCCCTCACTAATCTTTAAAACTAAATCACATTTTATATTACTGCCTTCCAGTATCTCACCTGTTCCTTTTGTAGCAATTAATTTAAACTCCAAATCTATTAATTCTCTTGCAATAGGTACGATCTTATTCTTATCTTTATCATTAACACTTATAAAAACATTACCAGATGTCGGAAATAATTGGTTTGCTGCTATCTGTGATTTTGCAAAAGCAATTCCAAAATTACTATCAATACCCATAACTTCTCCGGTTGATTTCATTTCAGGTCCAAGAATTGTATCAAACCCGGGAAATCTGTTAAAAGGCAAGACTGCTTCCTTTATACTATAATATTTAATACTTAAGGGATCAATTTTTTTGAATTTAATTTCCTTTAATTTTTTACCAGTTATTACCCTTGCGGCAATTTTTGCCAGTGGCAATTTTATAGATTTGCTAACAAAAGGCACTGTTCTTGATGCTCTTGGATTTGCCTCAAGCACATATACAGTAGAATTTTTTATGGCATATTGGATATTGAGCAATCCAACTACTTTTAACTTATTTGCTATCTTATACGTGTAATCTTTAATGTCGTCTATAACTTTAGCGCTCAATGAAAATGGCGGCAATACGCAGGCACTATCACCTGAATGTATCCCTGCTTCTTCTATATGCTCCATAATTCCACCAATAAATAATTCCTCTCCATCAAAAATCGCATCAACATCAACTTCTATTGCACTTTCAAGGAATTTATCAATTAAAATCGGCTTTTCGGATGAAACTAAAACTGCCTCTTTAACATAATTTATAAGGCTCTTTTCATCATATACAATTTTCATAGCTCTTCCACCTAATACATAAGAGGGTCTTACAAGAACAGGGTAACCTATTTTTACTGCAATTTTTATTGCTTCATCAATATTCATGGCAGTGCCATGTTCGGGTTGTGTAATATTAAGTTTACTTAATGTTAAGCCAAATCTCTTCCTGTCTTCAGCCAAATCAATACTATCCGGCGTTGTGCCTAATATATTCACACCTGCCTGTTGAAGACTTAGTGCAAGCTTTAGCGGGGTCTGGCCGCCGAACTGGACTATAACACCATATGGCTTCTCTACATCAATTATATTCATAACATCTTCAAATGTTAAAGGCTCAAAATACAATCTATCAGAAGTATCGTAGTCGGTACTTACAGTCTCAGGATTACAATTTATCATAATAGTTTCATAACCATCTTCATGCAAGGCAAAAGAAGCATGTACACAACAATAATCAAACTCTATACCTTGACCTATTCTATTTGGCCCACTACCTAAAATGATTATTTTCTTTTTACTTGAAGGTTTTATTTCACATTCCGACTCGTATGTTGAATAATAATAAGGCGTGTAAGCTTCAAATTCAGCAG
>JADHVM010000018.1 GCA_016783985.1 Actinomycetota bacterium | reverse complement strand
AATAAAGAAGCCAGAAGATGAGATAATATTGAGTATTGAGTTAAGAAAGAGAAAGAAAAGATAGAAAAACAAAAGCATATAAGCGTTCTTTATATTTTTTTTCTGAAAGAGTAATAATTTTTCTTTCTATATAACCACCACGTAAATAAATAATTGAAAAACATTTTTAATTTTGCTATATTAAGTTTATGAATATTTTATTTTGTCTGACCGCATGAAAGTTTTAATATAAAAAATTAAGGAGGGAGTAATCTTGTATAATAATTCTGAAGGTATTGTTTTGGTAGATTTCGAGAGTTTAGAAAATTTTATGGTTGATGTTTTTAAAGGGGTAGGAGTCCCGGAAGAAGATGCTCGAATATGTGCTGATGTGTTGATTACTTCTGATAAAAGAGGGATAGATTCACATGGTATTGGCCGCTTAAAACCTATATATTACGATAGAATTAAGGATGGGACCCAATCACCAAAAACAGATATTGAAATTGTTAAAGATGGTCCTACTACCGCAGTTATTGACGGACACAATGGAATGGGACAGGTAATTGCCAAAAAGTCTATGGCTCTGGCCATCGAAAAGGCTAAGAAGATGGGATTGGGAATGATAGCAGTAAGAAATTCAACTCATTATGGGATTGCCGGCTATTACGCTTTAATGGCCATTAAAGAGGGAATGATTGGAATTACCGGCACCAATGCCCGCCCCTCTATTGCCCCTACTTTTGGGGTAGAGAATATGTTGGGAACTAATCCTTTAACTTTTGGAATGCCCTCTGATGAAGAGTTTCCTTTTGTCCTTGATTGTGCCACTTCTATTGCCCAGCGAGGGAAGATAGAATTTTATGACCGGGCAGGAAAAGAAATTCCTACGGGCTGGGTAATCGGACAAGATGGAAAAGCCAGGACAGACACTCATCAAATTTTGCAAGACTTAAAAACAGGGAAAGCTGCTCTTGCCCCCTTGGGAGGTATCGGAGAAGAAACCGCCGGTTATAAAGGTTATGGTTACTCTGCCGTAGTAGAAATCCTTTCTGCTGCCTTGCAAAACGGGAAGTATCTTAAAATGTTATCGGGAGTAGAGGATGGTAAACCGGTACCCATTAATCTGGGACATTTTTTTATTGCAATTAACATATCTTCCTTTATAGAACTCGAACTATTTAAGAAGATAAGCGGAGATATTCTCCGTTCACTTCGTTCTTCTAAAAAAGCTCCTGGCGCAGAGAGAATTTACACTGCTGGCGAAAAAGAACATCTTGCCTGGTTAGAGAGAAAAGATAAAGGTGTCCCTATAAATAAGCATCTTCAACAGCAGATTATTACTTTGAAAGAAGAACTTGGATTGACCCAATATAAATTCCCTTTTGAAAAATAAAATAGAAGTAAGTACTTTTTCTGTTATTCTCACGAAGCCCGTATCCCTATTTTTACGAGGGTAGGTTCTGCGAAAGCAGGCGGCGGAAATCCAAAAAATATTTAGAAGGTAATTATGAAGCTTAAAAAGAAAATATCAATTTTTATTCTACTAATTCTTTCCGTTTTAATCTTAAGTTCTGTGAATGTGTTTTCCTGGAACAGTCACTTTTTTTATACTGAATTAGCTATAAAAAATAATGATTGGATAAACAGTTTCCCTGAAATCGAAGTAACTCCTTATACTTATAAAGACATAGACCAGGATGAATACAATCCGGAATTTGTAATAAAATATGTTGAGGGGGAGGTTGGAGGAAAAACGAAAGCCTCAGATATTCTTATTAATTATTCAGACGAACCGGATTGGGATTTAGATACTAATTTAGAATTAAATAAATTACAAGCTTTAACCGGGGGAAGTCAAGGGTATCGCCATATGTATTTTTCTGTGTTTGCAGGTTTACTGAAAGCCGGAGATGCCCCTAAAAGAGCTAATCACTTCTTTGAAATGTCCAAGAATGCCTTTGGGAAAGGCGATAATTATTGGGGTTTTAGGTTTGCCGCTCGGGCTATTCATTATTTAGAGGATGTATCCCAACCCTATCACACTTATCCAGCTCCTTTGGATGTCCTCTTTAAGAAATTCTTTAATGTAAAAAAGCTTACTGTACTGGTTTCTAATGCTCATTATGGCTATGAAGATTTTAATGGATATCTTTTCGAACACAAGAAAGAGGAATTTTATAATCTGCTTCCTGAGGTGAAAACTGTTAAGATGGGTGATGTAGCGGATAGTGCTATTAATTTAAGCAAAGAAGCCAGAAAAGATTTTGCTCTTTCTTATCGAGAGACCATGAAATTATTTCCTGTGCTGGATAATGACCAAGCATTTATTATTATCAAAGGAGAAGAAATAATAAGAACAGCCAATTCTCCGGATAGTCAAGAGCTGATTAATTTGATGAAAAAAGATATTCTATTGGGTTTGGGTTATTTAAACGGCTTTTTTGATCTGTTAAAAGAATCGGTTGAGTAAACTCGTATCGAGTATCGCGTATTGCGTGAAAAGAAAGAGCGGATAGTGTTCAGGAGGTAGGGGTTCGATTCATCGAACCCGTTTCGGGTCGAATAAATCCGACCCCTTGATGAAGAAATTACCTCGTCTTTATTCCCTCTTCCCTTGGAGGGAGAGGGCCTGCCCTGTGTAGTAGAGGAAATTACTGCACGGGGTTAGGGCGAGGGGGATAAATCTTCACGCTATCCCCGATACGCAATACGATATACTTACAATTAATATAATTGGTCAATTAGGCAATCGGTAGATTGGCGGATCGGCAGATTAGCAAATTAGTAGATTGGTAGATTTTAAAGTTTTTAATTTTGAATTATGGTTTTACGTTTTTCGTTTTAAGTTTTTAGTTTAAGAAGGAATGTGTATGTTTTTCAAAAAAAAGCAGAACAATAAAAAAGAAAAAGTAATTGTATCTTTTTCACAGATATTAGGCATGGTTTGTCTTAGAAGTCTGGAAGCATACATAGAAAAAAATAAAATAGTAAAGTGTTATATTATTATTCCCAATCCTCCCCATAAAAATGTAATTAATTATGCAGAAAATATTAGCCAAATAGGAATAGTTATCGCTCCCGATTTTAAGCAGGAAATAGAAAAGATTAAAAAGTTGTATCCGGGAAGAACAATTGAAATGATTAATTTAGAAGATTTCGGCGAAAGGAATATGATGCGAGATGCGGTATAGAGATATAATAAATAATGTATTAAATAAAGTAGAAGAAAAAAATAAAAGAAAGGAGAAATATTAAATGAAGCAGATTGGGCAGTTAGATGTTACCGATAATAAAAGATTGGTTTTATCTATCGGTGAGTTTCGGGGAGTAGAAAGAGTTGATTTAAGGCAATATGTAAAAGTGAAAGACGGAGATGAGTACATTCCCACCCCTAAAGGTGTAAACTTTAGCGCAGAATGGATAGATGATTTTGTGAAAATGATAGAGAAATTAAAGGAAGTTTAGTAGGGGAAAATAAGACAATATTATTATCCTGTCTTTGAGGAGGCAAATTAAAATGAAAAATGTTAATTATTTATCTATTGCCGAGAAAGTTCTACAACAGATAAAATCTGAAGGGGCATTCCTGATAACTAAGTCCCAAGATGATGCAAAAATAAACGTTATGACTATAGGCTGGGCTTCTATTGGATATATGTGGAAAAAGCCGATAATGACAGTCATGGTTAGGAAGAGCCGCTTTACCCATCATATTATCGAAAAGGCCGAAAGTTTTGCGGTTAGTATCCCTGGAGATGACTTGAAGGAAGCATTGGATTTTTGTGGTACTAAATCCGGTCGAGATTTTGATAAATTCAAAGAATGTAATTTAACCATTGTTCCAGCACAAAAAATAGACACTCCTATTATTAACCTGCCAGGATTTCATTATGAATGTAAAATTGTTTATAAAAGCAAAATGAATCCTGATTTTCTGTGTAAAGAATATAAGGAAGATGTTTATGCTGATAATGATTATCATACTTTTTATTTTGGCGAGATAGTGGCCTGCTATAAAACAATTGGTTAAATAAATTTTGTTGCAAAAGGCGAAAGATTAATAAGTAAAAAAAGAATTAAATTAATTTCAAATAATTTTTACAAAAAAGAAGGATTATTTTAAGTAAATGTAGAAAATAGTAGAGAGATTAATTTTAAATTAAAGAATGTAAGAAAAAATTAATGTCTGCGAGTTTAAGCATTAGATAAGAAGAGGGAGGTGGTCAATTTAGCATAATTATTAAAGATTTAGGTTTAGCGAGGATTTGATTAGTTAGAAAATTAATTAAAAAATATTTAAGGAGGATTTATACAAACATGTTGAGATTTAAAATAACCAAAGGACTATTAATTTCCCTGTTAACTTTCTTTTTAGTTCTAAGTTCAGTATGTTTTATTTTTGCTGCACAAAAAGAAATTGTTGTATTATCAATTAATGACTATCACGGAGCCCTTGCTCCTGCCGGGAAAAATGTCGGGGCAGCGAAACTTGCCGATGCTTTAAAGGTTGAGAAAGCAAAGAATCCTGAAGGCACAATTATAGTATCCGGCGGTGATAATTATCAGGGTAGTGCTATGTCAAATCTTATGTATGGTGAACCGGTATCAGCACTATTTAAAGAGGCGGGCTTAGAATTATCCGCAGTTGGTAATCACGAATTTGACTGGGGAATTGATAGGATCACTAAGTGGGCAGAAGATGGTGAACTAACATTTGTTTGTACTAATATATATGATATAAGAACAAATGAACCGGTTGATTGGGCAGAACCATTTGTAATTATCGAAAAAGCTGGGGTTAAAGTAGGATTTGTAGGTTTGGCTACTCCGGAAACTGCTTACAAAGCGCTTAAAGCAAATGTAGAGAATTATGATTTCAAAGACCCGGTAGCAACTTTAGTTAGCTGGGTGCCAAAAGTAAAAGCTGCAGGAGCGGATATTGTTATCGCTTTAACTCACCTTGGTTCATTCCAGGATAAAGAGGGGAAGATTACCGGTGAAGCTGCAGATTTATTTCAGGTAGAAGGAGTGGATGCAGTAATATCCGGCCACACTCATCAAAGTGTCAGTGGCTTGGTAAATGGTAAGCCTCTGGTGCAAGCTTACTATAACGGCCGGACAGTTGCGAAAATGACTTTCGTTTTTGATGAGAATAATAAGTTACTTAGTGCAGAGCCCTCATTAGATCATCTCTATAACCGACCTGATACTCTTAAAGATGATGTGAATATGTTAGCAATTTATGAAAAATATGAAGACGAACTGAATCCTGTTTTAGGAAAGGTATTGGGTAAAACTACAGTAGAATTAGACCATGACAGATATGCCGGACCATCTTTATTAGGTGAATGGAGCTGTGAGGTAATGAGAGAAAAAGTTGGAGTTCAGATTGCTATGACCAATGGCGGCGGACTCAGAGTTCCTGTTCCGGCAGGAGATATTACTGCCGGGATACTATATGAAGTGATGCCTTTTGATAATACTCTATATACTATGAAGTTATCCGGTGCAGATGTAAAAGCTAATATTGAACACGGTATATTAAATGAGGAAATTGGCTGGATTCAGATATCCGGTGTAATGGTAACTTATAATAAAGAAGCAGAAGCAGGTAACAGGATAACCAGCATGGTTTTAGCAGACGGTACCCCTGTAGAACTGGATAAATATTATACTGTGGTAACTAATGACTTTATGTTCACCGGTGGAGATAAATACAACTTCAGCAATTCTAAAGATGGATTGGATACTTTTATTCCTATAAGGGATGCTCTGATGGAAGCAGTAGAAAAAGCGGGAATTTTGTCACCAGTAAAACAAAATTGGTTGTCTGAAGAGAAAGTCGGCAAGCTTTATGTAGTAGAAGTGGGGGATTCTGTATGGGAAATTGCCCAGAAATTTGGAACAACGGTAGAAAAGATTGCTGCACTTAATGAATTATCCAACCCGAGACTTATTAGACCCGGTCAAGAGTTAGTTATTCCCACAGAGTAATAGTGAGAAAAATAAAAGAGGATGGCATTTTTAATATGCCATCCTCTTTTATAATGTCATTTTCTAAAACGGAATATAAAAGTATAAAAAAAATGAAAAAACATTTGTGTTTTAATAAATTTAATGCTAAACTTTTTATGGTGTTTTGACCCCGTTATGTTAATACTTCTAAAATTGTAAATAAAATAGTTAATTTTACAATAATAATTAGCTTTATAATTACTTACAAGGAGAATATTAAATATTGATACACGCGCCTTTTGAGACGTTGTGCTTGCTTCAAGATACCTTTATCTATCAAGACTTACCGGGAGTTTTTCCACATTCCCACCTTTTCAGATGGGAGATCACACAAAATAAAAATATAAGATAGCTATTTTTAATGAAATATTTAGGAAAAACATTCTACACCTATGTTATAGTACAGAATAATACTTTAAAAATTGCTAAAAATGTTAAGGCAGACAAGGCTCGAGAAATAAGATTGATACAATATATCAATTATACTTATATAAGTGCTAAGCATATAAAAAGAAAGCAAAACATAATCGGAGGTGAATAAAAAGAAAAAAGCATAAGATTTTAAGAATACACGTACTATTAGTCGAAAAGGTTCATATTAAAAAAAGTTTAAATTTTAATAGAAAGGAGAAAGAAATGAGAAAAAGTTTATTTGTTTTAACATTGGCTGTTCTTCTAATCGCTATAAGTACTGTAGCTCTTGCAGCCGATGTGGTTAAAATTGGTATTTTTGAACCTATGACTGGACCAATGGCTGTTGGTGGAGCACTGGGTATGCAAGGATATGAACTTGCCCAAGACCATAGACCTACAGTTTTAGGAAAAACAGTTGAATTAATTCTTGTTGATAATAAAAGTGATAAAGTTGAATCAGCCAGTGCAGTCTCCAGATTAATCGAAAAAGAAGGCGTAGTAGCAATTTTAGGTAGTTATGGCAGCAGTTGTTCAATCCCAGGCGGTGAAGTTGCTGATAAAGCAGGAATACCTATGCTTGCTGCTGGTGCAACAAACCCCTTAGTTACATTCGGAAAAGATTATGTTTTCCGTTGCTGTTTCATTGACCCTTTCCAAGGAGAAGTAATGGCTCGTTATACTTTTGAAAACTTGGGAATCAAAAAAGCAGCTCTTTTAGTTGATATTGCTCAGGATTATTCAGTAGGCCTGGCTAATTTCTACAAAAAAACATATAAAGAACTTGGTGGAGAGATCGTTAGTGACATGAAATACAATACTGGTGACCAGGATTTTAGTGCTCAATTAAGTCAGATTATAGCTTCCGGAGCAGAAGCTCTCTTTTTCCCAGGTTATTTCGGAGATGTTGCTTTAATTGCTATGCAGGGGAGAGAATTAGGATTTAAAGGAACATATTTAGGAGGAGATACATTACATAACCCAGTATTAATCGATTTAGCCGGTGATGCTGTTGAAGGTTTAGTTGCAAGTACCTTCTTTGCTGAAGATGCGCCTCCTATTCCGGAATCCGTAAAATTTGTTGATCGCTGGAGAGCTAAATTTAATGAAGCTCCCAATGCAACTTCTATCCTTACCTATGATGCCTACAATTTAATGCTTGATGCTATTGAAAGAGCTGGTTCATTTGACCCGACTGCAATCAAGGATGCCTTAGCTGCAACAAAAGAATTCCCGGGTGCCGGCGGCGCAATTACCATTAATGAAACTGGTGATGCAGTAAAACCTGCGATTATAGTTAAAGTTGTAAATGGGGAGCAAGTCTACAGTACAACTGTTAACCCCTAATATAATTGATTTATTTAGTAAATTACATAGAGGGATAGAAAGGTTACGATTATATCCCTCTTCACAGAAAGAACCTTTTCGACTAAATTTATTATAGCAAGTAGAACAGAAGGGCAAAATGTCATAATGCGGACACGCATTATGACATTTTGCCCTTCAGGTTAACTAAGTAAAGAAGCTAAAAAATTAAGAACATAGAAGTTATTTAACCGAAAATTTAAATAACCGAAAGGAGGATTCTATGCCATTAAATTTATTCTTGCAGAATTTAGCTAACGGATTATCTTTGGGAAGTTTATACGCCTTGATTGCGATAGGATATACTATGGTTTACGGCATTTTAAGATTAATCAACTTTGCTCACGGGGAAGTTTTTATGCTGGCGACTTACTTTCTTTATTATGGATTTTTAATTTTTAATTTGCCCTGGTGGGCATCGGTTATTATTGCAATAGCGCTAACTGCTATAACCGGAATGTTATCTGAAAGGATCGCCTATAGGCCTTTGCGAAATGCTCCCAGAATATCTGTTTTGATTTCAGCAATTGGGGTGTCATTTTTCCTGCAAAATTTAGCCATTGTTCTTTTTACCGGAATCCCCAAATCTTTTCACCGCCCTACTTTTTTCAAAAGGATATTTCAATTTGGCGAGATTCGCATTCAATCGACTCTTTTTGCTTCAGTAATAGTTTCCGCTATCTTTTTAACCATATTAATATATGTTGTTTACAGAACAAAGACTGGCTTAGCCATGAGGTCAATATCTACAGATATTGAAACTTCCAGATTAATGGCAGTTGATGTTGATAAAACCATTTCCATTACCTTCGCTATCGGTTCGGCTCTGGCAGCTGTGGGTGGTATTTTATGGGCCCTAAGATTTCCACAATTATTCCCTTTTATGGGTATGATGCCCGGTTTGAAAGCTTTTATTGCAGCTGTGGTGGGGGGAATTGGTAATATACCGGGAGCGATGCTTGGCGGTTTATTTTTAGGTATGTCTGAAATATTATTTGTTGCTTTTTTACCTGCATTATCAGGATATAGAGATGCATTTATCTTCGCAATCTTGATTTTAATTCTGTTGTTTAAACCGGATGGTATTCTAGGCAAAAATGTACAAGAGAAGGTGTAGTATAATGAAAAAACAAAATGAAAAAATATTTACCATATTAGCTTTAATTGTACTGGGGATATTAGTGTACCTTGCGGAAAACAATTTAGATGCCTATAAGTTAAGAATTCTTAATCTTAGTGCTATATATGTTACTCTGGGTGTAAGTTTAAATTTAATTTATGGGTTTACAGGTCAATTCTCCTTGGGTCATGCTGGTTTTATGGCAATCGGTGCCTACGTGACCACCTTATTAGTGCTTCCTCCCTATTATAAGGAAATGATTTTTATACTCGAACCTTTAGTTTGGCCCTTTACTGTTATGAAAGCACCTTTTATAGTTGCTTTATTGTTAAGTGGATTATTGTCTGCTTTGGTAGCAATTCTAATCGGGTTACCGGTATTGAGGCTTAGAGGAGACTATTTAGGGATAGCTACCCTGGGTTTTGCTGAAATTGTAAGAATAATCGCCAATAACATCCCTCAGGTTACTAATGGGGCTTTAGGAGTAAAAGGTATTCCGGAATTTTCTAATCTCTGGTGGACCGTAGGAGTGGCGGTCTTTACAATTTATATTATTAAAGGATTGATTAATAGCAGTTTTGGAAGAGCTTTGATGGCTATCAGGGAAAATGAGATAGCAGCCGAGGTTATTGGAGTAAGTCTTACCTATCATAAAGTAATGTCATTTGCAATTAGTGCATTTTTTGCCGGGGTTGCCGGAGGATTGTTTGCCTGTTTGCTTACAACCATAGACCCAAAGGCATTTATGTTCGTAATGACCTTTAATATATTAATTGTGGTTGTACTTGGCGGTTTGGGCAGTATTACCGGAACAGTTTTTGCAGCCTTTTTATTTAATTTTTCTCTGGAATATTTACGTCCTATAGAAGCAGGCTTTAATATCGGACCGATTGTAATTCCCTCAATACCCGGATTAAGGATGGTCACTTTCTCAGCCCTCCTCCTAATTGTTATTTTATATATGAAGAATGGGCTTATGGGAGGTATTGAATTCTCCTGGAAGGGATTAGCCAGATTTATTCGCAAAATATTCCCAAATAAAAAATCATCTGAAGGGAGCGTCATGTAATGGAAATATTGATGGAATTATTAAATGCAGATAATATAACTATGAAATTTGGCGGTTTAACAGCTGTAAGCAATTTCAAGTTAAAAATTTCTCCAGGCGAGCTTGTTGGATTGATTGGTCCAAACGGTGCCGGAAAGACTACCATCTTTAATATGATTACCGGAATATACACTCCAACTATAAATAAGATTTATTTTCAAGATAGAGATATTACCGGAATAAAACCTGATAAAATCGCTAAAGCAGGCATCGCCCGAACTTTCCAAAATATCAGGCTTTTGGAGAATTTGACAGTAATCGATAATGTAATGATAGGTTTTCATCTTCACCTAAAATCAAATCTTGCTTCTGCTATCCTTAAATTTCCCAATTATGTTCGTGAAGAAGAAAGTATTTACCATAAATCAATAGAATTATTAGAGAAAGTAGAATTAGAAAAATTCAAACAGGAAAAAGCAGGCAGTCTTCCTTATGGACAGCAGAGGAAATTAGAGATTGTTCGGGCTTTAGCTACCGGACCTAAACTGTTGCTTTTGGATGAGCCGGCAGCCGGAATGAATCCTCAGGAAACCAAGGAGTTAATGAGTTTTATTCAGAAGATTCAAAATGACTTTGATTTAACCATTTTTTTAATAGAACACGATATGAAAGTTGTAATGGGAATATGTAGAAGAATTTTAGTCATGGATTATGGAGTAACTATTGCTGAGGGAAATCCCGCAGAAATTCAAAATAATCCGGAAGTAATTAAGGCTTATTTGGGGGTGGATGCAATCTATGCTTAAGATTGATAATTTAAATGTTTTTTTCGGTGGTATACATGCCTTGAAAGGAATTTCATTTGATGTTCCCATAGGAAAAGTAATTACTTTAATTGGAGCAAATGGAGCAGGTAAAAGTACTACTTTAAGAACTATCTGTGGTTTAATCAAACCACAGGAAGGTAAAATAAAGTTCGATGATAAAGAAATAACCAATATTCCTACTGACAGGATTGTTAAAAAAGGCATTGCACTGATACCTGAAGGAAGGAAAATATTTCCCAATTTGACAGTTCAAGAAAATTTATCCTTAGGTGCTTTTGCCCGGACTGATAAAAAAGAAACTGCGAAAGATCTTGAATGGGTTTACGAGTTGTTCCCTCAGATTAAAGAAAGATTATGGCAAAAGGGTGGTACTTTATCAGGCGGGGAACAGCAGATGTTAGCCGTAGCCCGGGGATTAATGTCACGACCAAAGCTTTTAATGTTGGATGAGCCCTCTTTAGGGTTAGCGCCTTTATTAGTGAAGGAAATCTTCGATATCATTAAAAGGATTCACCGGGAAGGAATGACCGTACTTTTAGTTGAACAAAATGCTTTTGCTGCATTGAAAATTGCTGATTATGCTTATGTGCTGGAGACCGGGAAGGTTGTTCTGCAGGGAACCGGAGAGGAGCTTTTACAAGATAAGGGAGTAAAAAAAGCTTATCTGGGAGAATAACATTTTGATTGTATAGGAATTTCCTTTTTTCATAAGCCCTAATTCGTATCTCGTAAAGATGGTTAGCCGGTTAACTAAAATACTAACGACTAATTTAATATTATTCTATAGTAATTAACCAGGAAATTTTTCGCTCGTACGAACTGTTTTTACCAAGAGCAGTAATGTTTACAATATAAGACTTTTTAATTAATGGTTTTGAAGAACCAGTGGTAAAAGAAATTTCTCGATTTTTTGGATTAAAATTGAAATTTACTTTTGCCCCTCCTAATTTCATAGACAGAGTTTTTGCATCATAACCATCACTCTCTAAAATCGCCCCTATCTTAACCAATTGGTTGCTTTCTATTATCCCATCATAGGGGAAGATTTGGGAGACATTAAGAGGGCGTTGATTTAATGTCTGGATGAAAGAATTAAGTGAACTTTGGCCAAAAATTATTTGTCGATTCAAGGAAAAGGGGTCAGCATTGAGATTATTACTCATACTATTTGCATTTAGAATTCCTTCATAACCTGCTTGGATAACTATATCTTTTATTATTGGACTGTAAACCCCATAAGGATAGGCGAAGTGTTTTACTTTACCTCCCATTTTGCTTTCTAAAATTTCTTTTGACAAAATAATTTCCCTTCTAACTCGATCCAGATAAGTCTCATAATTTTCATTTTCCTGATATTTCAAGAGGTTGCAATGGCTTAGAGTATGAGAACCAATTTCAATATCATTTCTTGCCATCTCTCTAATTTCTTCCCAGGTAAGGCTATAGCTATTTTTTTCGACAAAGTCGGTATATAAAAAAAGAGTTGCCGGGAAATCATATTTTTTTAATACGGGATAGGCTAAAGTGTAAGTAGATTTAAAACCGTCATCGATGGTAATTACGATTGGTTTTGGTGGAAGCTGGCCAGCTCTTAGCCCTGCAAGCAATTCGGAAAGGGAGATTACGGAATAGCTATTAAGAGATAAGAATTCCATCTGTTTTTCAAAATTGGTAATATTAATTTTATAGCTATCACCCTCTCCTGTAGTAAAATTGTGATAGGTCAGGATAGGGATATGAATTTCTTCTTCGGCGTAGACAAGGTTATTTGTAATTAAAAAAATACTAAAATAAAAAATTACAGATATTATCATTAGCACCAATAAAAACAATTCAAAAATAAATGATAATTTAACTTTCTTAACAGGGAAGGGATGTAGATTTTCTTGATTTAAAAACATATTGTATCCTTTTAATGTAAATGTTTAGTGTGTATTGTATTATAACATACTGTATTTAAAATATTTGTTATAATATATAGATGGTAAAAACAGGACTGAGGTTATTTAATAATCTCCTTTAGGATAGGAGATATGTCTTTTAAGTCTTTGACTATGAAATCTGCTTTATCATTATCAGTATTACTTCCGGAGAATTTATTTACCCAGATGGTGGTCATTCCCATATTTTTCCCGCCTACAATATCTTTTTTATAAGAATCACCGATAATAATAGATTCTATTCCCCGGCATCTTGCCTTATTAAAAGCAACTTGGAAAATTTTTGATTCAGGTTTATAGGATTGAACTTCTTCAGAGGTAGTGATAGAGTCAAATATTTTGCTGATTCCAAAGACTTTGAATTGAAATTCTTGAAAGTCATTATCAATATCACTAATAATCCCCACATGAAGATTAGTTTTCTTTAATTCCCGGAGAATTGGTAAAGTTTCAGGAAATAATTTTATATACTTTTTATGATTTTCAAAGAATAACTTACTAAACCATTGAAAATCCTCTTTCGAAGGTTGGATATCATATTCTGCAAGTACCCCTTTAAAAGCTTTTTTGGTAGATTCCCGAAGAGGAATAAAGGATTTTTCTTCCGGGTTGGTATCCAGCAAAGTCATTTCCTTGGTAAATAGATAAGAATTATATTTAATTAGCATATCTTCCGGGAAGGCAGTAAGATTATATCTTTGAATAATCTCTTTCATCATATGCAAATGAGCGACATTGTCACTTTCAGCACACATTAATGTCCCACCAAAATCAAAAAATATGGCTTTGTATTTTTTTACTTCATTTTTATTTAATTTTCCCATCTTATCCCTCCTTTATCCTATATATTTTATCATTATTTTGGTCTATAAACTAATTTTAAAACAGTTTTTTGTTAAGAATAATATTTTTTATTCTTTTATTTTTATAAGCAAGAAAGAAGTTATCAAAGCAAATATCAATCCAGCCCAAAAAGGTGATAAGGAACCAAACTGTAATTTTAAATATCCTCCCAGGTAAGGTCCTATAGAACCGATTAAACCGCTACATGTCCCGATAAATCCGATAACAACTCCTCTTGATTGTCTATGAGTAATATCGGCAAGAAATGAATCATAAGCAATATAACAACTCTGGAAAAAAACGTATAATACGGTAAATAGGGTAATAGTCAGCCACAAAGAAGAGCTTAAGCTCCATAAGATTATAAATATTCCTAGACCTGACGCGCTGTACGATAACACCTGTTTGCTGCCCCATTTATCGATGATCTTTCCTCCCCAGAGACTGTATATAACTGCCGCAAACCCTCCTAATGCAAAAAGTAAATTGATTTTGGATTTATCCAAATTCATTACTTCCTTGGCATATAAAGAAATAAAAGGTCCATGTGTAGTAAGATTAAATAAAAGAAAAAGGGAAGAAAGAGCTAAGATGATTCGAAGCATCTTTTTATTGAATAAATTTTTAAAAGAGTCAAATTTATTAATTTTTGTACGGTGGTGATGGGTCTCTTTTAACCACAATATTCTGGCTATGGCACACAAAAAAGTAGTTAAAGAAGTAAAATAAAATAAATATTTTATTTCTATTCGAGGAATCAATATCATCCCTATAGCGGGTCCTATGGTAATCCCTAATACAACGAATAGTTCAAATTCGCTATAGGCTATACCCCTTTTTGTTTTGGGAACAGATTCGGCAATCATGGAATAGAAAGAAGGTAATTGAAGAGCACTTAAACTATTAGCGATAGTAAGAAAAAGTATTAAAGTGATCCAATGAGAAGAATTGCCAGCTAAAAAATATAGAAAAGGAAAGACAAAGCTTGGGATAATTATTAATAACTTGCGACCAAATTGGTCGGAAAGTATTCCTCCTAAAAATTGCATTAAAGTAGAAGATAGGGCAAGCAAGGTATACGAAAATCCCACTTGAAAATCATTTGCCCCTAATTCTTTAAGATAAATAGGAAGAACAGGATACCAACTAAAAAAAGCCATGAGGATAAACAGAACTGTTATTGATAATACAGTAACATTCTGTTCGATAAATAAGGATTGGCGGATTTTAGTCCAAAAATTCATTAAAAAACTCCTTAAGTTAAATTAATACTAAATTTTTTACATAAATTATGGTAAAATATAGATAATTATATCATAATGGAAAAGATAAGATAACAAATGAAAAGAAAATTTAGTTTAATATCTTTTAAGAAAATAAAAAGGAAAGGATCCTGGGGAAGAATATTATTAAAAAGGGAGGTAAAATGAATGGAATTAAAGACAGTGAAAATGGAATTCCCTGAAGATGCCAACATTATTATTGGTCAGACTCATTTTATAAAAACCGCTGAAGACCTCTATGAAGTGATGGTTAACGCTGTACCGGGAGTAAAATTTGGCCTGGCTTTTAATGAGGCTTCGGGTCCTTGTTTGGTAAGGGCAGAAGGAAATGATCTAAAACTAAAGGCTCTGGCTATAAAAAATGTGAAAACTATTGGAGCAGGACATGTTTTTGTAATTATCTTAAAAGATGCTTTTCCTATCAATGTATTAAATGCTATAAAAAATTGCCCTGAAATCTGTTCCATATTCTGTGCTACTGCTAACCCGGTTGAGGTAATTATTGCCCAAACTGAATTGGGGAGAGGAGTATTGGGAGTAATTGATGGAAACTCACCCAAGGGAGTAGAGACAGACAAAGATATTCAGGAGCGAAAAGAATTTCTGAGGATGATTGGATATAAAAAATAGCGTGGAGCGTACAGCGTAGAGAAGTAATGAGTAATGAGAGAAGAGTTAACCTGTTTACCGGTTACCCGGTTAGCCAGATATAAGATATAAGATAAAACCGTAGGACAGGCGTCTCGCCTGTCTATACATCATCCCCTCTCCCCTTGGAGGGAGAGGGTCAGGGTGAGGGGGATAAATCTTTACGCAATACCCGATACGCAATACGATATGCTAACGACTGAGTTAATAGGCCAATTGGTTAATCGGTGAATTAATATTTTTGTTTTTGATTTTACTTGATACTATGTACTGTCTTAATTGGTCAATTGGAGAATTGGCTAATTGGTAAATTGGTGAATTATATTATGAAAGGAGTGAATTAGATTATGAATAAAAAACTTTATAGGTCGAAAAAGGATTATATGGTTGCTGGTGTATGTGGAGGGATAGCAGAATATTTTGATATAGATTCTACTTTAGTTAGATTGCTAACAGTATTGGTTGTTCTTATAGGAGGAGCAGGAGTTGTTGCTTATATTATTGCCTGGATTGTAATTCCCAAGAATCCTGATCAGGTTTCTGATGTAGCTTTTGAAGAGAGAGAAAATATAAAAGAAAAAGTCAAAAAAGGTGCAAAGGATGCAATTAAAGAGGTTAAAGAACATTTTGAATCAGAAGAACCTTCTTCTAAATCAGAGAAAAACAGGAGGATTTTAGGAGGCATAACTGTAATAGCTATAGGTTTAATCTTTTTGTTGAACGGCTTCTTCCCCTGGGTAGGCTGGAACAAACTGTGGCCGGTAATTTTGATTGCGGTAGGTATAACTATTATGATTCGGGCCTTTAAGAAAAAAGATTAAAATTAGAAAATTAGGATGAATTTATGCCATTAGCTTCACAGATAAAAGAATTGGGAGCAGAGGTTGGTTTAGATATCGTTAGGATTACCAATACTGAAAGTTTCCCAGAAACAGAAAAGTTTATTATAGAAAGCATAGAAAAAGGTTATATCCCAAAAGACGATTATTATACTTCAAAAA
>JADHVM010000017.1 GCA_016783985.1 Actinomycetota bacterium | reverse complement strand
AATGACCCTAAATAGGATTATGATGATATCAGAGGTTTGTTCATTGGAATAAATTTATGGGTAAATATTTAAACTTTTAGGTAGGATTTGCTAAAAACTACCGCGCTAGCGGTTTAGTTCAACTCGGCTTATAGACTAAATCTAAATTTAATTTCCTATAAATTTATAAGTAATTTCCAATTTTTCTTATTTTTTCCAATAAAATTAATAAAAATAAAAATTATTAGTAAAAATAGTAAAAATTTTAAAAAAATGTTATAATTTGAATTGAAAATTAAAAAATTTTGTAAATACTATTGTTTTTTCAAATTTTTAACTATTTTTTTAATATTTTAAAAAAGGTGGCATATATGCAAGAAATAAATTTACTTACGGAGTTTACAAGAAAAGCAGGGACAAAAATAGAACCTAAAAATATAAAAATTGATGATACAACGTTGAGAGATGGTGAACAGACTGCTGGAGTAGTTTTTGCTAATGATGAGAAAATTCATATAGCTAAAATGCTTGATAAAATAGGAGTACATCAAATTGAAGCTGGAATACCAACTATGGGTGGTGATGAGAAGGAAGCTATTAAAAAAATTGCATCACTAGGTCTTAGCTGCAGTATTTTAGGATGGAACAGAGCGGTTAAGTCAGATGTTGATGCATCGCTTGAATGTGGAGTGGATGCTGTAGCTATATCAATATCTTCTTCAGACATTCACATAGAACATAAATTAATGAAAAGTAGGGAATGGGTACTTGAAAGTATGAGTTCTACTGTAAATTATGCTAAAAAGTATAATTTATATGTATCTGTAAATGCAGAAGATGCTTCAAGATCCGATATGGAGTTTCTGCTGCAGTTTGCAAGAACTGCAAAAGAAGCTGGAGCGGATAGACTCAGGTATTGTGATACGCTGGGAATTCTTGACCCATTTGAAACTTTTATGAGAGTTAAAACTATCATTGATATTGTTAGAATTGATATTGAAATGCATACCCATAATGATTTTGGGATGGCAATTGCTAACGCCATAGCTGGAATTAAAGCTGGTGCTGCTTATGTAAATACTACAGTAAATGGTTTAGGTGAGAGAGCAGGTAATGCTTCTTTTGAAGAATTAGTAATGGCATTAAAATATATTGAAGAAATTGATATGGGCTTTAATACTAAGCTATTTAGAGAGTTATCAGAATATGTTGCAAATGCTTCAGCAAGATTTATACCTACATGGAAACCGATAGTTGGTGCGAATTTATTTGTTTATGAGAGTGAAAATAGAGCACATGCTATTACTGTGGATCCCAGTACATATGAATTATTTAAACCTGAAGATGTTGGATTGGAAAGAAAAATAATAATAGGAAAATATTCTGGTATTAGTGCTTTAAAGTCAAAGTTGAATTCCCTGGGTTATAAAATTAAAAATGAAGAGGCAAAAGAAATTTCTGAAATAACTAGAAACAAATCAGTAGCACTAAAAAGGTCTCTTTATGATAGTGAAATCATAGATGTTTATAAATCATATAAGGGTGAATCCAGTAAAAAGAAATTAAATAAAAATAAATCAGGTAAAAGGGTAAGCGCTGCAAAGGCTAAGGGGGGAAAATAATCATGGCTATAATAAAGGATAAGAGATATATAAATATTATAGATACAACTTTAAGGAATGGAGAGCAAACTGCAGGGGTTGTGTTTTCAAAACATGAAAAACTTAGAATTGTAGGATTATTAGATGAAATAGGTATTCCTGAAGTCGAAATAGGCACACCTTCACTTGGGTTAGTGGAAAGGGAAATAGTTAAAGAAATCGTGCAGACGAAGCCTAACTGTAAATTGTTTGCTTATTGTGAAGCAAAACCTGAAAATATAGAATACGTGGCTGAATGCGGGGTAAAGAATGTAATTATTAATATTTCTACTTCAGACTTGCATATAGAGAAGAAATATAATAAGAATAGGACCTGGGTAATAAATACTTTAAGAGCAACAATTAGAGCTGCCAAAAGTAAAAATTTAAATTTTGTTATAAGTGCTGAAGATGCAACAAGGACAGACCTTGAATTTTTACTTAAAATATTACATATTGCTAAGAAAAAAGGAGCACTCAGGTTCAGGATATGTGACACAGTTAGTAAATTTGATCCTTTTAGAACCTTTCTTTATATTAATACAATATCCAGTGCAACTAATTTTCCGCTTGAAGTCTATAATCATAATGATTTTGGCATGGCTACAGCCAATGGTATGGCAGCAATACGAGGAGGGGCTTCAAGTCTTGTAGTGACTGTAAATGGTCTGGGAGAAGGGACAGGAAATGCAGCTCTTGAAGAAATTGTAATGGCATTAAGATATATTGAAAATTTAGAACTAGGAATAACCACTTCTAAATTTAGAGAAATATCAGAGTATGTAGCTAAAGCTTCGGCAAGAGCAATTCCTGTATGGAAGGCTATAGTTGGAACAAATGTGTTTGCTCATGAATCAGGAATCCATACAGATGGGGTACTTAAAAATCCAAAAAATTATGAAGTGTTCCGGCCAGGAGAAGTAGGGCTCACAAGACAACTTGTTGTAGGCAAGCATTCAGGCTCTCATACAATACTTCACAAGTTTAAAGAATTTGATATAGAGCTTACTGATAAGGAATCAAATGAAATACTTACTTTAGCCCGAGCCATGGCAGTAGATTTAAAAAGATCTCTTTTTGATAAAGAGCTAATGTATGTTTATAAAGATTATAAGAGTAAAAAGAAAAAAGAGCTTTAGAGGAAGGATTGTAATTGGGAAAAACAATTGCTGAGAAAATAATAAGCAGCCATGCTGGCAGGGATGTAAAGGCTGGCGATATTGTAGTCGTAGACATTGATGTTGTAATGGCACAGGATGGAACCGGACCTTTGTCAGTTAGTCAAATAAAGAAAATGGGATTTGACAGTGTGAAAAATCCATCAAAATCAATTTTTTTTATTGACCATGCTGCGCCAAGCCCGCGTAAGGAATTATCTGATTCCCATAAGGTGCTTAGAGATTTTGCTATTAAAACAGGTGCAAAGCTTAGTGATATAGGTGAAGGTGTCTGTCATCAAATACTTGTGGAATCATATGTCTGTCCTGGTGATATAGTTATTGGAGCAGATTCCCACACCTGCACTTCAGGGGCACTGGGTGCATTTGCTACAGGTATGGGGTCTACTGATATTGCTGTTGGTTTTGCTCTTGGCAAAACATGGCTTATGGTCCCACAAACAATAAAGGTAAATTTTAATGGCAAGGTTAAAAAAGGTGTATATGCAAAGGATTTAATTATTTATCTTATTGGTAAAATCACATCAGATGGGGCAACATATAAGGCATTGGAATTTAGCGGAGAAGTTAGTAAAGATTTAAGTATAGATGATAGATTTACAATATCTAATATGGCAGTAGAAGCAGGAGCAAAAACAGGTATTTTCTCCTCTGATAGTACTACATTGAAGTATTTAAAAGGGCAGGACAGAGAAGATTGTTACATGGAAGTAAAAGCAGATGCTGGAGCAGAATATGAGGTGGTTTTAGATATTGACTGCACAGATATAGAGCCAATGGTATCAATGCCGCATACTGTAGATAATATTAAGCCTGTTAGTAAATTAGATAATATAAAAATAGACCAGGTGTATATTGGAACATGTACGAATGGAAGGTTAGCTGATTTAAAGGTAGCTGAAGAAATATTAAAGGATAAAAAAATTGCTAAAAATGTAAGATTAATAGTGGCACCTGCATCAAGAAGAATATATCTGGATGCTCTGGAATGTGGGATTATTAAAACTTTAATTAAGAGTGGAGCTGTAGTTATATCTCCTGGGTGTGGGCCATGTGTTGGTGTGCACCAGGGAATACTGGGTAGTGGTGAGGTTTGTCTTTCAACTCAGAATAGGAATTTTAAAGGTAGAATGGGCAATCCAGATTCATTTATATACCTGTCATCACCAGCTACAGCTGCATGGAGTGCTGTTAGAGGATACATATCAGATCCAAGGGAGGTGCTCTAGAGTAAAATGGTTTTAGGAAAGGATGAGAAAATTTTAAAAGGTAAAAGTCATAAATTCGGGGATGATATTTCAACTGATTTGATTGCTCCTGGAAGATATTTTCACTTAAGGTCAAATATGCCTGAACTGGCAAAACATGTTTTGGAAGATGCTGACCCTGATTTTGCAGGAAAGGTAAGTAAGGGTGATTTTATAGTTGGAGGCAGGAACTTTGGGCTTGGTTCCAGCAGGGAGCATGCTCCAGCTATAATTAAGATTGCTGGTGTTGGAGCAGTTTTAGCAAAATCATTTGCCCGTATTTTTTTTAGAAACTGTATAAATATTGGCCTTCCAGTTATTATTTGTGATACAGATAAAATTGGTGATAGAGATTTGCTCGAAATAGATTTAAGAAATGGACTTGTAAGAAATATATCAAAATCTTTAAATATTAATTTTAATCCATTACCTGAAGTTATGATAAAAATTTTATACGATGGTGGTCTTACTGAACATATAAAAAAGAACAAGGGGTTTAATTTATGAAGCATACTATAACATTAATTCCTGGAGATGGTATAGGACCGGAAATAACTGATGCTACAGTAAAGGTAATTGAAGCAACGGGTGTAGATATAGAATGGGATATAGTTCAGGCTGGAGCAGAAGTTTATGAAAAAGAAGGGAATGTCCTTCCCCAAAAAGTGATAGACTCTTTAAAAGCAAATAAGGTTGGTATAAAAGGTCCTATAACTACTCCTGTTGGGATTGGTTTTAGAAGTGTAAATGTAGCTATGAGGAAATTATTTAACTTATATGCATGTGTTAGGCCTTGTAAAAGTTATAAAGGGGTAAAAAGTAAATACAGTGACATAGATTTGGTTGTTATAAGAGAAAATACAGAAGACTTATATGCTGGAATAGAATTTGAGCTTAATAAAGATGAAACTAAAGATCTTATTAATTTTGTTAAAGAAAAAAAAGATTTTCTCATAAGGAAAGATAGTGGTATAAGTTTAAAGCCTATATCTGTAACTGGTTCTGAGAATATAATAAGGTTTGCTTTTGAGTATGCCCGAAAGAATAATAGAAAAAAAGTAACAGGGATACATAAGGCAAATATAATGAAATATTCTGATGGGATATTTTTGAATGTATTTAAAAAGATTGCTTCTGAATATAATGATATTGAGTCTGAAGATAGAATAGTCGATAATATGTGTATGCAACTTATTCAAAAGCCCGAGCTGTATGATGTTCTTGTGCTTCCTAATTTATATGGTGATATAATATCTGATCTTGCTGCAGGACTTGTTGGAGGATTGGGAGTTGCTCCAGGAGGAAATATTGGAAATGATATAGCATTATTTGAACCCACGCATGGAAGTGCACCTAAATACAAAGGTTTAAATAAAGTAAATCCTACTGCGATGATGTTTTCTGCTGTACTAATGTTAAATTATATTGGTGAGAGTAGTTGTGCAGATTACCTGGAAACTGCAATTGCTCAAAATATTAGCGAAGGAAAATATGTAACTTATGATATGAAACCTACAAGAGATGACCCTACTGCTGTAGGCACAAAAGAAGTAGCAGATGCAATAGTTAAAAAAATTAATCGTCTTAAATAATAGAGCAAAAAAATTATACAGAAAATATTTAAAATTTATAAGTAGTGATTGGTGAAGAGGCCAATATATAAAAATGTTTTAGAAGAAGTTATTTTTTTATAGTCTTAATGAATTTTTTAACTAAAGATGGGCTGAACTGAGTACCAGCACATCTCTTTAGTTCTTTTATAGCCTCTTTTTTATTTATTGCTTTCCTGTATGGTCTTCCATACCTCATAACATCGTAAGCATCAACTATTGATATGATACGAGTAGTAATTGGGATATCCTTGCCTTTAAGTCTTTTAGGATAACCTGAGCCATCCCACCATTCATGGTGGTAGAGTATGTCTTCAGCTATATGAGAAAGCATAGGAGAAGATTTACAAATATTATTTCCTATCTCAGAATGTTTTTTTATGATATCCCATTCTTTTTTTAGGAGTTTATCTTTTTTAAAAAGGATTTCATATGGTATTGCTATCTTGCCAATATCATGAAGCGTAGAAATTAATGTGAGTTTGTTAAGTTCACTTATTGATAAATTAACTGCTTTGCCTAATTTTATAGATAATTTTTTAATTCTTTCTATATGCTCTCTTGTTTCATATTCTTTTTCAAATAAAGCTAATTCAAGTGATGATATAATTGATCCAGTAATACTTTTTCTATCAAGTAATTTGTCCTTATACATATTACCTTCTGCTTCTCTTGCAATCTCTTCTATATTTTGTGAAGATTTTTCTTTAGTTGACAGGCCCAGAGAAATACTTAGCGGCATTCTTTTACTACTTTCCTCTGCACACCTTAATCTTATCCTATTTATTAGTTTAAGTGCTGTATCATTTTTAGTTTTGGGAAGAAGGATTGAGAATTCATCGCCTCCCCATCTGGCGATAATGTCTTCTTTTCTTAAGCATTTTTCAAGTACTTCTGCACATTTGCAGAGGAGCTTGTCGCCTTGTGCGTGGCCAAATGCATCATTTATAAGTTTTAATCCATTAACATCACCGATAATTATACTCAAGGGAAGCTGCCTGGCTGTATCAAGTCTGGTAAGCTCTTCTTCAAAATAGGTTCTATTGTATAAGCCTGTTAGGCCGTCGTGGAAAGATTGATATTTTAGTTGGTTTTCTGCCTTTATACGGTCTGTAATATCTGAAAATACTGTTGCAAACTTTCCTTTTTCAGGAGAAGATACAGAAATACTTAAGTGCTTCTCCATAGGTGCAAAGTAGGTTTCAAAGTAGGTAGGTTTCCCTGATTCAGCAACTTTCGTATAGATGTCAAGATATGGAGGATTCCCTGTTTTATAAACTTTTGAAGCTTTTTTACCGATAACGCTTCTTCTTTTTAATCCGAAAATTGATTCATAGGATTTATTAGCATCTATAATTCTGTAATCCGTAGCTTTGCCTGAATTGATATAAATAATTTCATGGAGGCAAGCACCTTCTCTCATTGTCATATATAATGAACGAAACTTTTTCTCACTTTCCTTAAGAGCTTTTTCGGCTTTTTTTCTTTCTGTTATATCCCAAAAAGCACCCATTATTCCATAAATATTACCATCTTTGTCTCTAACAGGGGTTTTTATTGTATGTATATATATTTCCTTTCCGTTTTGGATCTGTGTTTCTTCTATATCAGCAGTTTTTCCAGATTTTAAAACTTTTTTATCATCCTTTATGTATTTGGAAGCCATTTTTTTTGGAAAGAAATCATAATCAGTTTTACCAACAATATCAGAAGGTCTTATTCCTAAATCTTTAGCAAGGGCTCTATTACAGGATAGAAAAATTGAATCTAAATCTTTTAGCCATATTCTTGTAGGCAATGTCTGAACCAATATTCTATATTTTTCTTCACTTGCTTTTAAAGCTTCCTCTGCTTCCTTTTGTTCTGTTATATCCCTAACTATTCCTTCATAACTAGTAGGTTTCCCATTGTCATATATAACCTTTGAACTTACTTCTACCCATATTTTAGAATCATCTTTTTTCTTTAAGCAAACTTTGAATGGTTTTTTTCTATTATTATGGGATGGTCTATCTTTTTCAGAGCAGTATAGATCTTTTTTTATATCTACTGAAAGAAGTTCTTTTTTACTGGAATATCCAAGCATTTTTACAAGTGCTGAATTTGCATCTATATATTTTCCATCTAAAGTACTTTTATAAGTACCAACAATAGGATTTTCAAATATTGACCTGTATTTTTCTTCACTTTTTTCCAGGGTTTCTTTAGCAATTAATCTTGCAATAGTACCACCCACTAGGTTTGCTGTACTCTCAAGTATATTGCGAGTATTAACTGGTATTTCACTTAATGTATGTGATGCAATATTAAGGCAGGCAATTACACTGCCTTCATGCTTTATGGGAATAACAGCAATAGCAAGAAGCATTTCTTTGTAGCTAATTTTATCCAGTGGAATACCGAGTTTATGGTGTTGTGAATATATGGGTTTTCCAGCCATAACTAGTTTGGCACTTGGCGAATCTTTACTGTATTTTGATGCACTCTTTATAAAACTATTAGGCAGTCCTTTTGAATAGGAAAGATTTATTTCTTGTGTTTTACTATCAACAAGATAGACTCCACCGCAATCCATTCCTGTAGTTTCAATAGCTGTATCGACACATACTTTAAGTGCTTTACTCAAATTAGAAATGCTGCTTAGTTTATTAGCGAGATCACATTGTAGTTTAATAAAATTTTCAGTATTCCTTTGCTCTGTAATATCTCGGAATATTCCCTGTATTTCTAAAACCTTACCATTTTTTTTAATTAATCCAGCCCTAACCTCGACTAGACTGGTATCACCATCTGTTTTTTTAAAATAAAACTCAGTTTTTAGAGGTTGTTTATCTCTTAAAATAGATTGGAATATTTTTACATATTTTAAAGCATCAGTTTTCTGTATTGCAGGAAGCATTGATAAGTGTTTTCCAATAATTTCTTTTTTAGTGGATCCCGTTAATCTTATAAAAGCTGGATTTATTGTGGTTATTATTCCTTTTGTGTTTACTGTAATTATGCCATCAGGAGCTGCTTTTATAAGACTGCTATATCTTTTCTCACTGTAATCGATATTTTTATTCTTGTCTTCCATCTCAATTTACAAGAAATAATAATTAATTCTTCGTAAGGGTTAAGCATTTATGTTGGTTAATATACTAATAATAATGGCTTTGTTAAAATATAGAAAATAAATTATATAAAGTTATTTGAATTTTAAATTATTATTATTAAAATTACAACATTAATATTAGTCCACCAAATGTAAGTTTTATAACTTCATAATTAGATAGAGACTTATTTTTAAAAATATTTTCTTATTTCATTTTCCATTTAGTAAGTATATTTTCCCTATCAAATATCTTTATTCCTAGTTTAAGCAGCAACGGGCATATAATTATTAAAACCAGACAACCTATAAGAAGATATGTTTTATTTAATAGGAAAAACCCACCAATCTGGAAACCAATTATTGCATAAATGGGAAATATTACTACTGAACCTATCCCCTGGGCAGATCTTATGTCTGTTGACCTGGAAGAGATTATTACAGAAAGCATTGTTATTATAAAAGATATTGTTGGGCTTACAATAAAAGCTACAATTATCCATTCAACAGTTGGCAGGGGGATAATTCCTAGTTTTATATAAGCAGTAATATCAATAGTTAGGACAAGTATTAAAAAGCTTATTGTAGAGATTATAAAAGAAGGTATTATACTTGTAAGTGTTTTTCCAAGCAGCAGTTCATGGGTTTTTATAGGTGTAGCCAAAAGAGGTTCTAAGGTTTTGCTATCCTTTTCCATAATTATTGATGCAGGAGCGATAAGACTCGGGAGCATAGCTGGTATTAGGAGCAGGAAGATAATTAATTGTTTTATCGCAAATGAAATAAAAAGCTCCTGTGGATTACCTTGACCTGGGAAAATTTTTCCTATAAATTCTAAAGCATCAGGGTCTTCTAAAAATTTATCAACTGAAAGTGTTAATATAGTAGGAAATGCTAAAGAAAAAATTACAGTAATAATAAGAACAGGCAACCATATACTCCTATTCTTTATAACTTCCTTAATTTCTTTTTTAAAAATCTTTACTGCAATTTTCATTTATTTAAACTTTTTTAGGCTTCTTTTATTAAATCCAGATAAATTTCTTCAAGGCTTTCTGTTATTTCATTAAAATAAAGAATTTCTACCCCATTCTCTATCAGTTTCTTTATAATAATAGGATTGGTAATTTGCGGTTTTTCTAGTGACAGATTAATCTTATTTTGTTCTGCTGAAATACTGATTATTTCTTTTATTGGTTTTATTATATCTATAAATTTTTTTGAATCATCTTTGAATACAATCTCCACATTTTTATATTTTTTATTAGTCTGCAACTCAGTAAGTGATGCAATTTTTATTATTTTCTTTTTGATTATACAAACTCTGTCAGATAGATTTGAAGCTTCTTCAAGATTATGAGTACATAGGAAAACAGTAGTTTTTTCTTTCTTTAAGCTTTCAATAAAATTCCTAACCATATGAGCGCTCTCAGGGTCAAGTGCTGCTGTTGGCTCATCTAAAAATAATATTTTAGGTTCATGGATTAATGCTCTGGAAAGTGCTAGTTTTTGCTTCATGCCTTTTGAATATGTTGCTACAAGTGCATCTTTTCTTTTCCAGAGATCAAACATTTTTAAGTATTTTTCGATATTATTTTTTCTTTTCTTTTCTGAAATATCATAGAAATTAGAGAAATATTTAAGGTTATCATAAGCAGATATTTTCTCATACATTCCAGGTGTTTCAGTAAGCAGCCCTATTATTGATCTTATATGGGAACTGTCTTCCTTTGGGTCTTTTCCGTTAATGGTGAATTTACCAGAAGTAGGAGAGATAAGCGTAGAGAGTATTCTAATTGTGGTAGTCTTGCCAGCTCCGTTTGGGCCTAAAAAACCAAATATTTCACTTTCCTTAATCTGAAAGGAAATATTATCAAGGGCGGTAACATCTCCAAATATTTTAGTTAAATTTTCTACTTTTATCATAGGAATGTATTTTAATTGTTTTTTTTATTTTGAGCAAATTAATATAATGTATATAATAGTCAATAAAAAGGTGAGGAGAACTAGAAATTAATACTGCAACTAAAAGTAAGAAAATAGATATTCTGATGATAGATAATTATGACTCATTTACTTTTAATTTAGTACAGTATTTAGGGGTATTGGGAGAGAACATAAAAGTCAGAAGAAATGATAAAATAAGTATACGTGAAATAGAGAAAATGGCTCCTTTAAAAATTGTTATATCTCCTGGACCAGGAAGACCCAAAGATGCAGGAATATCAAAAGATTTAATCAAGCATTTTTACAGGTTAATTCCTATACTGGGTGTCTGTTTGGGACACCAGTGCATAGGAGAAGTTTTTGGTGCAGAAGTTATAAACTCTGGGATTGTATTTCATGGCAAGACCTCTCTAATTTATCATGACAAGCATACAATATTCTCTGGTATCGAAAGTCCATTTGAAGCTGCCCGGTATCATTCCCTAATATTAAAAAAAGATACTATTCCGCAGGAGTTTGAAATTTCTGCTTATACTAAAGATAAAATTGTAATGGGAATAAGACATAAAAGATATAAACTGGAAGGGATACAATTTCACCCTGAGTCTTTTCTTACTTCGTATGGGAAGGAAATACTTAAAAATTTTATTGAATTATGAAAGTAATTTCTACAGTTACAACTATAAATTTAGATTTGTCTCCTCAGGAAGTTGCTTATATTCAGGGGGATTGTGATTATCTTTGTTACTTAGACAGTAGTCTTTGTCCTAATAAGTATTCTCAATTTTCATATATAAGTTGGAATCCGAAGTTCGTATTAAAGAGCTTTGGGTATGAAAATGAGTTTATTAATATATCCAGAAATATAAAATATTTTTCTTATCAGCATCCTTTATCATTTTTAAAGCAGCATGTAGGAAATTATACAGGTAAAATCGGTAACAGGCGAAGTGAAGATTTAAAGGTTATTTACATTAACAGAGATAAGTTAAGAATTATTTCTAAAAAATCTAAAGATAAATTACCGGATTTTAAAGGCGGATTTGTTGGATATTTTTCTTATGATTTAAAAAATTTTATCGAGATTCTTCCCCAGACAGTTTTTGATGATATTAATATCCCATTATTTTACCTGGCTTTTTATGACAGGTTGTTTTCTTATGACCATAATAAAAGTAAATGGTATTTTATCAGGAATTATTTGATTAAAACAAAGGGGAGATCTGATAGAAGTTTTTATAAAAATTACAATTCTATAAATGCTGATAGTGATTATTTTGAGGCTGAAGGTTATGATATTAATTTTTCAGAAGATGATTATGTGGATAACAATGTAAGCGAAGAAAATCTTTTAGAAAGAGTTAATCTTGAATGGGAAAAAATAAATAAAATGTTACTGGAGAAATATAATAGGAGATTTTTTAAATTTAAAAATAAATTATCTTCTAAAAAAAATGGGGATAAAGTAAAGCAGCATATAATAAAAAAATATAGTAAAAAAGAAGTGGCTTCTATCAGGCTTCGTTCAAATTTTACAAAAAAGAATTACCTAAAGGCTGTTAGTAAGGCAAAGGAATATATTCATAATGGTGATATTTATCAGATGAGTATGACTCAAAGATTTCATTGCAAGCTGCCTGTTGAACCTATTGATTTATATTATATTTTAAGGGAGAAGAATGCTGCTCCATTTTCAGCTTTCTTAAATTTTCCAGAGGTGAAGATTGGCAGTTCTTCACCTGAAAGGTTTCTATTTCTAAAAGGAGATATTATTGAAACAAGACCTATAAAGGGAACAAGACCCAGGGGGAAAAATGAACTTGAGGATGAAAAATATATAGTTGAGTTAAAAAATAGTATTAAAGATAGGGCAGAACTAAATATGATTGTTGATCTAGAAAGAAATGATTTAGGAAAATTTTGTAATTATGGGAGTGTTGAAGTTAGTGAGCATGCAGTAATAGAAAAGTATGCTAAAGTTTTTCATTCAGTATCTACAGTAGTTGGTAAGGTTAGGAAAAAGTTTGATATTGCAGATATATTAAAGGCAACTTTCCCTGGAGGCTCTATAACTGGTGCTCCAAAGATAAGAGCAATGCAGATAATTGATGAGCTTGAGTCAACTGCAAGAACTGTCTACACAGGTTCTATAGGTTATATTGGAATTGATAATACAATGGATATAAATATTGTTATAAGAACTTTTATCATAAAAGAGGATAATTTTTATTATAATGTTGGCGGTGGGATAGTTGAGGACTCTGTTCCTGAAGAAGAATTCCAGGAAACATTGGATAAGGGTCTTGCCCTGCAGGAGACTTTAAGATTTTTTGAAAGTAGGAATTTAAAGAAGCTTCTGTAAGGGGTATGCTAGAAATCTTAAGATTAGCTTGAATGAATTTCTTGACTAGTATAATAGTAAGTGGTAATAATATATATAAAAATTTATATTAGAAATTAGTATTAATATATAAATGAGAAATTGTAGGTTTTAAGTAAAAATTTATGGATAGTTATATTTTTATAAATAATAAATTAGTCCGAGAAAAGAGTGCAGCTGTATCCATAAATGATGCTGGGTTCCTGTATGGTGATGGAATATTTGAGACTTTGAGGAGTTATAATGGTTATGTTTTTATGCTGGAAGCTCACCTGCAGCGAATGTTCCATACACTAAAAATTTTAAGATATAAGTTTGACTTTGACAAATCCTATGTCAAATATTCCATAGATAAAGTAATAAGTGGCAATAATTTAAAAAGTAGGGAAGCTTATATTAAAATAATAGTAACCAGGGGTCCTTACAGGGAAAGATTTAATATTGACAGCTCATTTAAGCCTAATTTAATAATAATTGCACACAAGCTTATTAGTTACCCTGAGAAAGATTATAGGAATGGTATAAAGATTATAACTTCATCTTTAAAAAGAGATGCTTTGGGAAATAACCTTTATATGTATAAACTCATAAATTATTTTGAAAATATTTTTGCAAAAAACGAGGCTTTACGAAACAGTGCAAAAGAAGCAATTTTTTTAACAAAAGATCATATTATTCTGGAGGGAGCAACATCTAATATCTTTTTTGTAAAAGATAGTACTGTTTACACAACACCACTTACTCAAAATATTTTACCTGGAATAACACGGGCACAAGTAATAGAATTATGTAAGGAAAATAAAATAAAACTGAGACAGAGAAGAATTCATTATTTTGATATTAAAGAGTCTGATGAAATTTTTTTAACTAATTCCATAATGGAGATTATACCAGTTTGCCAAATTGATAAATATAGAGTTATAGATAAAGTTCCTGGCAATATTACAAAAAAAATTATGAATCTATACAAAGAAAAAGTTAATTGTCTTATGGAAATGGAACATAAGCCTTAAATCATAGCAATTCTATAGCTTAAATCTTTATATAAAATAGGTTTTACTAAAATTTATCATAGTGTTAATATGAAATTAAATCAGTTGCCAGTAAGTCTATTATGCAAGAGTTAGAAAAGGATTAATTAGAAAAATAATTATAATTATTTTTTTATAAAGAGCACAGGGGTTAAGAATTAATGAGAAAATTTAAGAATCTGATGGAAATTATTAGATTTAGAAGGAGTATTAGATCTTACAAACTAAAAAAGATAGAAGAGGATAAGTTAGAATATATATTGCAGGCTTTTAGGAAAGCTCCTTCAGCTAAAAATCTTCAGCCATGGAAGCTGGTTGTAGTAAAGAATAAGAAAAAAATAGGTGATTTAGCGATAGCTTGCAATAATCAAACATTTATATCAGAAGCCCCGGTAATTATAGTTGCATGTGCAAAAGAAGATGAAGCATATGGAGTTATGGGTGGATATATGAATAGTTATCCAATTGATATAGCAATAGCTATGGAACATTTAATATTAGCTGCTACCGAGAAAGGTCTTGGCACATGCTGGATTGGGGCTTTTAAGGAAAAATTAGTTAAGGATTTACTTAAAATTCCAGAAAATGTTAGAGTTGTTGCCCTAACTCCTGTTGGTTATCCTGCAGAAGAAAAACCAAAGAGAGGCAGGAAATCACTATCAGAAGTTGTTTGCTACGAAAGATATATAGGTTAGGTTAAAAATATTATTTCATCTTAAATAAATCCTGATTTTAATAGTTAAAAAATTATGGTCTTTTTAGGATTATTATCGTTTTTCCAAATAGTATTTATTCCTGGATATATTTTCCTACGTATTTTTAAATTTAAAAAAGCCAATAAATTACAAACCATTATTTACAGCTTCTCACTTAGTTTACTAATTAATTATCTGCTAGTTTATTATCTTACTTTAATAAAGACTTATAATCTTTATGTAATTTATTCTATATTTGCCATTGAACTGTTTTATTTAATTTATATAGCAGTACGAAGAAAAAGAGATAATTTGCGTGTTAATATTGAGTTAAGTGTTTTTACACAATCAGATTCACTGGCAAAAAAAATATTTATAATATTATCTTTTCTTGTAGCAGCTGCATTTTCATATTTTTTTATTTCAAATATAGGGAAAGTCTTTAATAACTGGGACGCTGTATTTTCATGGAATAGATGGGCTATAGATTGGTATTTAGGCAAGATGCCATATAGAACATACCTGTATCCACAGTTAATACCAGCTAATTGGTCTATAACTTATACAATGATGCAGAATCATTATATTCATTTATTTGCAAAATCTATAATGCCGCTTTTCACAATTTTTACTTTAGCATTGTATATAAATCTCTATCTAAAAAAGAGAGATATGGTATATCTTGCCTCATTGATATTTTATGCAGTTATTATTATAAGTTACAGCTCAGTTTATATTAGAAGCGGATATGTTGATATTGCAGTTGGGTTTTTTTCTTTTCTAGCGTTCCATTCAATATTGGATATAGAAAGTAATGGTGTAAGTACAGAAAAAATTATGCTGGTAATGCTGTTTTCAACTGCAGCTGCTCTAACAAAACAAACTGGTGGATATATACTAATTTTTTCAGTGATATTTATAATTTTTTTAATAGTAAAAAATAGGAAAATAATAACCGGTAAAGATATATTCAAAAAAATATTAGTGATGGTGTTGATAATAGCAATTACTCTCCCATGGTATCTTGTTAAGATAATTGAAATTAATAGGGGACTAGACTTCAGTACTATATCTTTTCTTGTAAAAGGCATACATCATGATGCTACTTATATTCAAAGATTTATGAATGGCTTATTAATACTGAGAGGTTCAGCAGCATTTTTTTTAGTTTTAATATTTCTTGTCCTTGTTAGTATTTTTGTCAGGAAGTCAAGGTGGTTTTCAATAGGTATTACATTACCCCTTGTACTAGTATGGGGATTTTTCTTTAGCTATGATGATAGGAATATAATACCAGCCCTTCCTTTTATGGCATATTCTGCAGCGTTTGGTATTGAATTTATATATGAAAAATTTTTAGCCAGAATTTATAAATTTTTCTGCGATAAGATTTCAGAGAAATTAAAGTTAGAAAAAAGGTTATTGCATAAGAGACCAAAGAGTTTTATAGAGTTTAATCTAAGTGGAAGTTATATTATTTTTGCAGGTTTAATTATTTCAGTTTTAATTATGGCTGCTTTGTATTTTTATAATGATAATATAACTGCAAAGCAAATTGAGATTCAAAAACTCTCAGGTAACTCTCAAATTAATAATTTGCTTTATGATTATAAAGATAATAATGATATAAATGGCAAAATTATTACTGATTATTACTGGGTAACAACTCTGCCTGGATTTGAGGGGAGTACTATAAAAAC
>JADHVM010000016.1 GCA_016783985.1 Actinomycetota bacterium | reverse complement strand
ATGTTGGGAAGCATAAACTTATCTTAAGATTTTTTCTCATCTTTATATTAATCAATTTTTTTACATTAAACTGCTTACAGTGAAATGTATTCTTTAAGTACCATGTATCTAAATCCAAAGATACCACCTCTTTTTGCAGCTCTCTGATTAAATAGCTAATTTTTTAATCAGTCTTTTTTGATTAGTTAATTTTAAATTTTATCACACTTTTAAAAATTTATAGCCGCCATTACCATATTATAGTTATATTTTTTACTTTTTTATCAATTATTCACCAGGAACTGACAACCTCAATGTCTCCTTAAATTATTTTTCAGTTTATATTTAAAAGCATTTTTAATTTATCAATCAAGAAATCCATTGAATAAAACTTTTTAGCCACATTAAAATTATTTTCCAACATTTTCATTCTATATTTTTTATCTCTAAATACTTTTATTACCTTTTCTATACAATCGCTGTCTACTTTCCCATCTATTAATATAAAATCAAACCCCTTCTTGAGCATATCTTTAAGTACCGGATAATTATTGACAAAAAGTGGTCTCTTAAACGCACTAGCCTCTATAACAGGATTTCCAAAACCTTCAACATCACTGGGTAGAGTTACCAGATCACAAGAAATATAACCATCGTAAATACTATGAGACTTAAAAATATCAATCCAATTAAAGCTTTTATTACCGCGCTTATAACTCTTACTTAAAATTAAATTCACTTCCTTTTGTCTCGCTAAATCCAATATCCAGTAAAAATAATCTATTTCATCCTTTTCGGGCTCACCACTTATTAGTAAATATATTTTCCTATCAACTCTTTTAGATAATTTCTCTACTAGTTCAATACTTCTTTCAATTCTTTTTCTTTCAATTACCCTGGTTGGCTGCAAGAGTAAATAGTCCCTGCTGCCAATCTTCAGAGCCTTCCTAAAATTATTACTACCTAAATCATTACTTGTATTTAAATTATCAATTATCTTAAAATCAAAAACATTTGGTATATATTCAGCCTTAATTTTCTTTTTTAAATATATTGATTTCTGGGCAATACTATTTATAACAACATGTTTTATAATATCTATATCAGGCGGGAAGTATTTACCTAAAATATCTTCAATATTACTGCCTAAAAACTCCTCTCTCTCCCAGTAAAAATCATGATGACGTGTTATAGTTTTTATTTTTTTTTCCATTATTATTTCACTAAGAGCTATTCCCAAAGGTATATTAAGAGGTATGGAGAGAGCATTTTCTATACTTAAATATTTGATATTATTGTCACCGATTATTTTTAAAATTTCTCGTTTTATTTTTCTCTTTAGGTTATCTATACTTTTTTTTAAATTACAATAATCATATAGTTTATTATTGGTGTCCTCATTGGCATCTTTATTTATACTTTTATCGGTGTTTTTATTAAAAGCAATTGACCTTACCCTTAAAACTTCAGGATGATAATAATCCATTTCCTTTATTTTAAAATACTGGCTCTCAGGAGTTTTTATAAAATTTCCTGCAATATAGACAGGTGTAAATCCTAATTTAACATATGCTTCCGCCCATTTCCCAGCTTCAATTGAAACTCCATCAATCCCGCAAAGCCTTGTAGATATAATTGCAATCTTGGTCATTTTAAAACTCTTTCTCAATGAAGTTCTGACCGAATTTTTATGAACTTCATAACATCACTTTTAGTAATTAAACCTGTTAATTTATTTCCAGTCATCACAACAAGATGTCCAAGGTTATTGCTGCTCATCTTTCTTATAGCATCTGCTACTTCCATATCCATATTTATAATTTCTTTTTTTGATACAGACTTAACTATATCCCCAACCTTTGTTGTACTCCACTGGTCTCTGGGGACAGTTTTTATATCATGGATAGAAATCACTCCTATTATTTCTTCTACATCTATATCTTTAACTACTGGGAACCTCCCATATCTGTATTTCATAAAATAATTATTTACCAAATTATCTAAAGTAAGATCTTTAGAAATACTTACAATATCTCTATTCATTATATCTTTTACTTTAATACCTTTAATTGAAGTTTCAAAAATAAGCTGCTTGTAGCCTATACTAGCCTGTGTCTGAAGGAACCACCCTATAAATGCAAGCCATATACCATTTAAAAAGTTACCTGTAAATATAAAATAAATACCAGTCCCAATTATTAAAAAACCTATAACTCTTCCAATATTTGAAGCTATGAATGTTGCCCGCTTAAAATTACCTGTAACTTTCCATATTATAGCCCTTGCAATTCTACCTCCATCAAGAGGATAGCCGGGAAGTAAATTAAAAACCCCCAGGATAACATTAATTAAAGCCAGGTATTTCACCGGTTCCCCAATAATACTTACAAATCTGGTAAAAACCCATATTGTTCCAAATATTATAGCCAGGAAAAAACTGGCAACAGGCCCAGCAATTGCCATTACAAACTCACTATATGGATTATCAGGCTCTTTCTTAATTTGTGCCATTCCACCAAATATAAAAAGAGATATCCTCTCCACTGGAATTCCTCTCTTTTTAGCAACCAATGAATGGCTCATCTCATGAAACAGAATAGAAAAGAAAAAAAGTAAAACAGTAATTATAGTAATTATTATTAATAATCCTTGATTAATATCTGGTAACAGATCGGGAAAGTAAAAAAAGCCAAAATAATAAACAAAAAGAGCAAATATTATAAACCAGCTATAATCCAGTCTGATTTCTATACCAAAAATTTTAAATAATCTTATGGAAGACTTGAACATCTTTATCCTCTTAATATTCCCAGTATAAAAATAATAACTACGGTTTGGGAATTTTTACTTATATTTAAATTAATTTTATACAACATATATTATATACTATTTAATATAAGAATATAAAAATTTTAACTTTCAAGACTTGGAATTTGTATGAAATTCATCGCAGATGTAATGGTAGGAAGATTGGCTAAATACCTTAGAATGGCTGGTAATGATGTAATGTATATAAATGATATAGATGATGATCAGCTTCTAAAGATAGCTGCAGCAGAAAGCAGGGTAGTAATAACCCGTGATACACTCATGCTTGAAAGGCGAGAATTAAAAAATGGTTTGCTGAAGTCAATATTCATAAAAGATGACAAACTGGTAAATCAATTAAAACAGGTTAAATCAGAACTGAAAATCTCACTTAAACCCAATCTTACAAGGTGTCTTATCTGTAATGGATTATTATCTAAAGTAGAAAAACCTGATATAAAAGGTAAAGTTCCTCCATATGTATATAAGACCCAGGATAACTTTTTATTTTGTAAAAAGTGCACTAAGTACTACTGGAGGGGAACTCATTATGAAAATATAAAAAATATATTCCATATTGTTAATAGAACAAATGATTGAATACTTATGTTAATTTTAGTAGTATTATTACAGATTACACAGATACTATAGACTATTAATAACAGAATCATAAAACCGGATATAATATTATGTTTTTTACATTAAATTTTATATTAACAAGGATTTTTACAGATGATTAAAGTAAAATCACTACTAAATAAAGTTGCCAATTTTTTTTACAACATCCCCAGAATTTTATTTATAAACTTCTATAAGCTATTCATAAGACTGAATGTTTTTAATATAAAAAATATACCAGAAAATGGTCCTGCAATCCTTGCAATTAACCACGTTACCGGTGCTGATCCAATAATCATACTTGGCGCAATAAAGAAACAGATCTATTTCCTGGCTGAGAGTGAAAATTTTAAAAGCAGGTTTACAAACTTTTTTATGAGAAGATTTGCAAACAGCGTTCCTATTTTTAAAAAGCAGTTCATGAAAAATATTAAAAGCTTCAAGGAACTTTTTACAATCTCTGCAAACAAAAAAAAGTTCTTTTTGGGAATATTTCCTGAAGGAGATTTAAACAAAAAAGGAAAATTAAAGAAATTTCACAAGGGTGCAGCCTACTTCAGTTATAAGACAAAAATACCTATAATTCCCATATATATCCACAATCTTCGAAAAGGCCCAAGTAAAAAAAGATGGGTTGGAAGAAATAACGTAACTGAAGGAATTATTGCACTTTTTATTAATATATTTAAAAAAATAAATATCTTTGTAGGAGACCCGATTAACCCAATGGCTGAAAATATAATTGAGGATTTTAAGGAATTAAAAGATAAAAAGACTTACAGGGAAATTACACAGAATATTAACAAGACTCTAGAAGATGAGTTTTTAGAATTAGAAGCTGAAGCTGAGAAACTATTTGGAGAAGATAAAATGCTAGATGATATTGAAGAAGAAGACGGTTATCTAATCAACCCCTGATAAAACACCGACTACCTTAAAATCATATTAATATATATTCAATATGCTCTCTCTTTAAAACTAATTAATTTTAAAATCTAATTTTCTTCCCTCGGGGCCTGTTACATCAATTGCAATAGAATCTCCTTCTTTCACTTCGACATTTAAGAGTTTCATAGCAAGAACATTTTGAACCTCATTTTGTATAACTCTTTTAAGCGGCCTCGCACCATATGCAGGATCAAATCCTTCTTTTGCCAAAAGTTCTTTAGCCTTTTCGGTTATTTTTAAAGTCAATTTCTTTTTACCTAAAATTTCTTTTAAGTTTTTAATCTGAATTTCAACTATCTTTTTAATTTCATCCATACCCAGCCTATGGAAAATAATTGTATCATCAACCCTGTTTATAAATTCAGGTTTAAAATTGTTTTTCATAGCTTCTGAGATTCTCTTTCTCATCTCTTCTTCATCTTTATCTTTAAGTTCTGTAATCCACTGGCTTCCAATATTTGAAGTCATTATTATTACAGTATTTTTAAAATTAACAGTTCTTCCATGACCATCTGTAAGCCTGCCGTCATCCATTATTTGAAGTAATATATTAAAAACATCATTATGCGCTTTTTCAATCTCATCAAGAAGTATTACACTATATGGTTTCCTCCGAATTGCTTCAGTTAAGAAGCCGCCCTCCTCGTATCCAACATATCCTGGAGGAGCACCAATCAGTCTTGATACTGTATGTTTTTCCATATATTCTGACATATCAATTCTAACCATAGCCTTTTCATCATCAAACATAAATTCAGCTAAAGCTTTTGAAAGCTCAGTTTTACCCACTCCTGTAGGTCCTAAAAAAATAAATGATCCTATTGGACGATTGGGATCCTGCAGTCCTGCCCTTGCTCTTCTGATAGCATTTGATAATGCAGTTATAGCTTCATTCTGACCTATAACTCTTTGTTTCAATCTTTCTTCCATATGAACTAATTTTTCTATTTCTCCTTCTATAAGCCTTGCAACAGGAATTCCAGTCCATTTAGATACAGTCTCGGCAATATCTTCTTCGTCCACTTCTTCCTTCAGCATTTTCTTATTCTTTTGAAGTTTTTCAAGTTTAGTATTTTGCTTGTCCAAATCCTTATTAAGCTTAAGTAATTTTCCATACTTTAGCTCTGCGGCTTTTTGTAAGTCTGCATCCCTTTCTGCCCTGTCGGCTTCCACCTTAGTTTTTTCTATCTCTTCTTTTATACTTCTAATCTCATCAATTATTTCTTTTTCTTCTTTCCAGTGAACCTTCATGCCATTGCTCTTTTCCTTAAGATTTGAAAGCTGTCCTTTTATTTTTTCTAATCTACTGCTGGAAGCTTTATCCTTTTCTTTTTTCAATGCCTGTACTTCAATTTCAAACTGTTTAATTTTTCTTTCCACTTCATCTATCTCTGTAGGCATACTATCTATTTCAATCCTTAGTTTTGATGCAGCCTCATCCATTAAATCTATTGCCTTGTCAGGTAAAAATCTATCTGAAATATATCTATCTGAAAGTACTGCTGCAGAAACCAAAGCCGTATCTTTTATTCTAACCCCATGATGTACCTCATACTTTTCCTTAAGCCCCCTAAGTATAGAAATAGTATCTTCAACAGACGGAGCATTAATCAGAACAGGCTGGAACCTCCGCTCCAAAGCTGCATCTTTTTCAATATATTTTCTATATTCATCAAGAGTAGTAGCACCTATTGCATGAAGCTCTCCGCGTGCGAGCATCGGCTTTAACATATTCGATGCATCAACAGCCCCTTCGGCCGCCCCTGCACCAACAACAGTATGCAGCTCATCAAGAAATAGGATTATCTTCCCTTCAGATTTTGATACTTCTTTAAGTACTGCTTTTAATCTATCTTCAAATTCACCTCTGTATTTAGCCCCTGCTACAACAGAACCAATATCTAAAGCAATAACCTTTTTATCTTTAAGTCCTTCAGGAACATCCCCGGATGCTATCCTTTGAGAAAGCCCATCAACTATTGCAGTTTTTCCAACTCCTGGATCCCCTATAAGCACAGGGTTATTCTTAGTCCTTCTTGACAACACCTGAATAACTCTTCTTATTTCATCATCCCTGCCAATTACAGGATCTAATTTACCCTTCTTTGCAAGCTGGGTAATATCTTTTCCAAACCTTTCCAGTGCCTGATATTTACCTTCAGGATTCTGATCGGTAACTCTTTGATTTCCCCTTACATCAACAAGCACCTTATAAATTCTATCTTTTGTTACTTCAAGCTCTTTTAAAAGCTGCCCAACTTTTCCTGTGCTTTGAGCCATGGAAATTAGAATATGTTCAGTACTTACATACTCATCTCTTAATCGTTCAGCTTCTTTAAAAGAACTATTTAAAACATCGTTAAGCTGCTGACTGATATAAACCTGAGCAGACTGGCCAGTAACCTTGGGGTTCTTTTTAATTAAATCTTTAATTTTATCTTTAAACTCACCAATATTTACCCCCAGCTTCTGCAATACAGGCAGGACTATGCCATCTTTCTGCTCCAGTAGTGCAGCCATTAAATGAAAATCATCTATATTTTGATGCCCGTATTCAGAAGCAATATTTTGAGCCCTTGAGATTGCTTCCTGAGCTTTTATAGTAAATTTATCTATTTGCATTATTTTTATACCTTATATTTTTAAATTATAGAACAATACCTTCTCTTGGATTTTCATCATAAATCTTTGCAAAATCCTCAAGATGTTTTTTTTGCTCCTTTGTTAATTTTTTCGGAAGCATTACTTTAATCTTTGTATATAAATCCCCACAACTACTGCTTTTTAATTTAGGCATTCCCTTCCCTTTAAGTCTTAAAGTCTTCCCTGTTTGAGTCCCAGAAGGAAGTTTTACAGTTACGCCTCCATTAAATGTTGGAACATCAATTTTAGCGCCAAACAGCGCTTCTTTTATAGTTACCGAGATTTCACAGTAAAGATCGTCACCTTTTCTTGTAAAAAAATGATGAGTGCCTACATTAATAACCAGATATAAATCCCCATCTTTAGCATCTCCTGGTCCTTGTCCACCTTCTCCAGCAATTCTAATTTTCCCCCCATTTTTTATTCCCCTGGGTATTTTCACATTAATATTTCTTGCTTTCCCTTCTTTTTGCATTCTAAATGAACGCTGTGTTCCAGAATATGCCTCTTTTAAGGTAATACTTAAATTAGATTGAATATCCTGGCCTTTCTGAGGTGCAGCACCCGGTCTCCAGAAACTTCGCCTTTGTCCGCTATTTCCAGTTCCTGTACCCGATTGTTTGGAAAAATTGGAGTAAACTTCATCTGAACCTCTCCCAAAAAACATTTCAAAAAAGTCAGAAAAGCCGCTCCCTAAATCTCCAAAGTCAAATCCACCGCCTTTAAAATCATAAGTATACGTGCCTCCACCACTTCCAGGCCATCCCTGACCCTGGCCAGCTCTTGCATACTGTTTCCAGTTTGCCCCAAGCATATCATACTTAGATCTCTTCTCAGGATTCTTTAATACTTCATAAGCTTCTCCAATCTCTTTAAATTTTTCTTCTGCGCCAGGATTATTTATATTAGCATCAGGATGATATTTTCTTGCCAACTTTCTATAGGCTTTTTTTATTTCATCCTGAGTAGCTTTTTTATCTACTCCCAGTACATTGTAATAATCCTTATACTCAACCATTTATCCTCACCATTCACCTTCAACTATACTGCTCGCTCCTAGTTTACTCTTATTAATAATACCAGCCCACAGCTTTTCAATAAAACCATGGGCAGGTATTTTGTGTTAAGCTAATGCTTCCCAGTCTTTTCTATCTATCCGATTATTGCCAATTATAATATACCAATTAATCAAGCTTTATTTCTATTTTCTTTGGCTTCTTAATCTCTGCTTTAGGGATATTGATTTCAAGTACTCCATTCTTATAAGAAGCTTTTACTTCATCAGATTTTACAGGAACCCCGATGTTAAATAATCTATAAAATGAACCATAATTTCTTTCAACTTATTTTTTTCACCCAAATTACTTTTTCTTTTTATCATCTTCATCTTTTGCTTCAAACTCAGCATCAATTACTTCCTCATCAGCACCACCTTGCTGCTGCTCACTGCTACCAGTCTGCTGTTCTCCAGCACCAGCTCCTGCACCAGGTCCTGCACCAGGTCCGGCTGGTCCGCCAGCACCTGCCTGTGCATAAAGAACCTGCGAGAGCTGCTCCTGGAGTTTTCTTAATTTGTCAGTTTCAGCTTTTATTTGATCCACATTTTCAGATTCCAAACTCTTCCTTAATGCTTTAACCTGCTCATCTAGTTTACCTTTTATATCTGCTGGAGCCTTATCCCCAATATCTTTTAATAATTTTTCAGTTGTATAAATTAAATTATCACCATTGTTCTTTGCTTCTATTAAGTCTCTCTTCTTTTTATCTTCCTCTGTATGATCCTTCGCCTCTTTTACCATTTTTTCAATTTCGTCATCAGTCAGATGAGATGTTGCTGTAATAGTAATTTTCTGCTCTTTCCCAGTTGCTGTATCTTTAGCTGTAACATTTACTATTCCATTAGCATCTATATCAAAAGTTACTTCTATTTGTGGAATCCCCCTTGGCGCAGGTGGAATACCATCCAATCTAAATCTACCAATTGTTTTATTATCCGCTGCCATATCACGCTCACCCTGGAGAACATGGATGTCCACACTTGTCTGGCTATCTGCTGCTGTTGTAAAGATCTCACTCTTTTTAGTAGGAATCGTAGTATTCCTCTCGATAAGCCTTGTTGTAACTCTGCCTAATGTTTCAATTCCAAGTGATAATGGAGTTACATCAAGCAGTACCACATCCTTTACATCTCCTTTTAAAACACCTGATTGTATAGCTGCCCCTATAGCTACAACTTCATCAGGATTTACACCTTTGTGCGGCTTCTTCCCTGTATAATCCTTAACCAATTTCTGAATAACAGGCATCCTTGTTGAACCGCCTACAAGTATTACCTCATCAATATCTCCTGATTTAAATCCGGCATCTTTTAGTGCCTTTTCTAGTGGTTCTTTACATCTTTCTGTCAAATCTTCTGTCAATTGTTCAAATTTAGCTCGTGTAATTTTCACATCAAGATGTTTGGGTCCATTAGCATCAGCAGTTATAAATGGCAGATTTATATTAGTCTCCATTACAGTAGAAAGCTCCACTTTCGCTTTCTCTGATGCCTCTATTAATCTCTGAAGAGCCTGCCTATCTTTTCTTAAATCAATACCCTGCTCCTTTTTAAACTGACCTGCCAGATAATTCATTATCCTATCATCGTAGTCATCTCCACCAAGGTGCATATCGCCATGACTTGCTTTTACTTCAAACACACCTTCTCCAACCTCAAGTATTGAAACATCAAATGTTCCGCCACCAAGGTCAAATATTAAAATCCTCTCTTCTTTCTTTTTATCAAGTCCGTAAGCAAGTGAAGCTGCAGTTGGCTCATTTATTATACGCAGTACATTAAGCCCTGCAATCTTTCCTGCATTTTTTGTAGCCTGTCTTTGAGCATCATTAAAATAAGCAGGTACAGTAATTACGGCATCAGTAACTTCAGTTCCTAAATAGCTCTCAGCATCGGCTTTTAATTTTTGAAGTATCATTGCTGAAACTTCTTCAGGAGTATAATTCTTGTCTCCCATTTTTACTTCTGCAAGCCTGTTTCTTCCATCTATAACATCATAGGATACTATTTTTCTTTCACTTTCAACCTCACTATATTTTCTTCCAATAAATCTTTTTATTGAATAAATAGTATTCTCAGGATTTAAAGCTGCCTGTCTTTTTGCCAACTGTCCAACCAGCCTTTCTCCCTTTTTTGTTATACTTACTACTGAAGGTGTTGTTCTACCACCTTCACTGTTAGTGATTACAGTTGGCTTCCCGCCCTCCATAACCGCAATACATGAATTTGTTGTACCAAGATCAATTCCTACTGCCTTTCCCATAATATATTTTCCCTTTCTTCTTAATTAATTTAGTAATTTAAAAAATTTTTATTTAATAATGCAACCCAATTTTTAATAATATTTATTAAAACTCCTTTACTCCTCTTCCCCGCTACTGGCCTGCATTAAATAATTCATAAAACTATCCACAACATCTTCTGGGCACTTATCCAAGACCACATTGTCTCTTCTCCTTATCAGAATAATTATAGATCTTAGATTCATCCCCTGTTCATACATAAGTTCCCTGACATATACTAACCATCTTATATCCATCTTAGAATAATATCTCTTTCTGCCCCTTCTCAAGGGACAAACCAGGCTGAATTTTTCATAATAATACAGTGTTCTGCTGTTAACTCCTAAAAATTCAGCTACTAACTCTATTGGATAACTTTTATCTTCATCACTGAACAATTCTTTCACCATCCTCAATTACTTGTTTTAAAGTTTACCAGGTAAAAATAAGAATGTAAAGTATATTATAAAAGATTTTAATAAGATTGCAAAATTAATTTTTCACTTTAACTGAAAAAAGTTTTTTACATTACAATTAAATAATACTATATTACATTACCCGAGACTCGAAACTTTTTTTCATATAGCTTTTCTGATAATATAAAGTAAACTCTAAAAAAGAGAAATTTAATTAGAAACATGTTTAATGAATTTAAAGTTCTAAAAAATGTTGTTAATAGATTGTTTATATTTTACTGAAAGAAGTTCTTAATGAATGATACAGATAAGAAGATAGATGATATTTATAGAGAAATGATTAGAAAAAAAATCCTAAATTCTATTTAATCAAAATATACTTGAATTACTGCTCTCCAGCTCCTCATACATAGCAAGTATATTTTCCAGGGGGACATCAGGCTGGATATTATGTACCTGGCAGAATACAAATCCACCGCCTGGAGCTAAATCATTTACTCTCCTTTTCACTTCTTCCCTTACATCCTTTTGGGTTCCATAAGGAAGTATCCTTTGAGAATCACAACCTCCACCCCAGAATGTTAAATCCTTTCCAAATTCTTTTTTAAGTTTTGCTGTATCCATATTCTTAGCTGATACCTGAACAGGATTTAATGCATCAACCCCAATTTCTATTAAATCAGGGATAATTTCATATATTGATCCGCATGAATGAAAAAGCAGAGGCTTTCCGCTTTTTTCTTTTATATATCCCCACAATTGTCTGTGGTATGGTTTTATCATCTCTCGGTAAAGTTCAGGCTTTATCTGTAGACCATTCTGGGTGCCAAGATCATCATTTACCAAAATAATTTGCAGGTAAGGCCCAACTGCCTCTATATATCTATCAATACGCGGCATATATGCCTCCACCTGTTTCTGAAGCAATCTGTGTGCAAGACTTTTATTTATTACTAAATCCATCATAAAATTCTCAAAGCCCCTTATTTCCTGACCTGCTGCTAAAAGATGCACACATAGATTCCCCACAATTGCATACTGAGTTTCCTTATAAAGTTTTTTAGCCTTTTTAGCAATATCAGAAAAATCTTCGTCCCAGTAACATGGCCAGTCAAATCCTTTAAAAAAAGCTTCCCCAGCATCAATATCTTCAACTGTCCTAGCATTTTCTAAAGGATGATATACTGAATCAAAATAAAATCCGCCCCTGGGCAGTCTGGATAGAACTGTTCTATTTTCACTTTTCATTACAGTATCTCCATTTGAAAGTCTTTCTAAATCTGCTTTCTTGGGAATTTCAACTATAGTCCCCTCTTCAAACTGCCAGGGTTTCCACTCTCTGGGTTCAATGAGCAAAGGCATCGCATCTGCTCCAACAGCATTTAAAACCCCAGGTTCAACTTTCGCAATAAGCTGCATCATATCAAAGACTTTGGTAACAGTACTTATGTTTAAATGATTTTTTAATTTATTATAAGGTATCCATGTAATTCCGGAAGACTCCGTAGAGCCAAGATCTACAGGAACTTTATCTGTCTCTTTATGAGATAGGGCTGCAATTATTCTTTCTCTGGGTGTCATAATAGCAAATCTATTTTTTCATAAATTTTGTTTATGATATAATTTAATACTATATATTGTATATGAATTTTAAATATTGGTATATATAATAAAAATATCACTTGTCCCTAATTTAAGTTATTAGCAATTAAAAGTAACTTAAAATATTTTTAAGGATAAGGAGGTAAAGTGATCCTGGAAAATTTTTATCTCAGTACCGCTATTATATTAATTGTTTCATATCTTTTAGGTTCCTTCCCATCAGCATATATCGCAGGAAGAATAAAGAAAATAGATATTTATAAAACTGGAAGTAGAAGCATTGGGGGTATGAATACATTTACAAGTGTTGGAAAATTGGCAGGAGTCTTAGTAATAATTACAGATTTTGGGAAAGGTGCTCTTGCAGCATATCTTGCAACAAAATTTTCAGGCAACCATCCTTTTATACCACTCTTAGCAGTTGTAGCCGCTGTTATCGGGCATAATTGGATGATTTACATCGGTTTTAAGGGTGGAAAAGGAATATCCACTTTCCTGGGAGGGTTGTTATTTTTCTCACCATTATCATTTCTTTTTCTCTATTTATTATTTGTCCCAGTAGCTCTATTTCTTATAAAAGATTCTTATGTTGCAACATCTGTTAGTTATTTTTTCTTTTCATTTTTCCTCTGGTATAGAGAAGATAGCTACTACTACGCAATATTTGTTATTCTGGTTGCTATAGTATACAGTATTAAAAGCTATAGCCTGCTTAGATCTTATTTTACAAGGGGCAGGAGAGATGTAAGTCCTGTCATTAAAAGAATATTTAAACCTTTTTTTAGGGGAATGTAAAATGAAATGTCCTTATTGCGGAAATCTAGATAATAAAGTTATAGACTCAAGACTCACAGACTCCAGTGACAGTATTAGGAGAAGAAGAGTATGCCAGAACTGTGGTAAAAGATTTACAACTTATGAAAGATTAGAGCTTGTAGCAGTAATTAAAAAAGATGGTACCAGGCAGCCTTTTGATAGAAATAAAATATTAAGCGGTCTTATAAGAGCATGTATTAAAAGAAATATAAGTAAAAAAGTGCTGGAACAAATTGTTTATGATGTCGAGGGTGAAATTAGAAACCTGCCTTCAGGTGAAATCAGCACCAAAGAAATAGGAAACTTAGTCCTCCAAAGACTAAGAAATCTTGATAAAGTTGCTTATATAAGATTTGCATCTGTATATAAACAGTTTGATGATATTGAGCATTTTACAAGTGAACTTTCAAAACTGAAAAATTCTTAAAAAATTTTCAAAATTAGCATATCAATCATTAGAATTCCCACAGGTTATTACTTTTCCTAATCCTATTCTCTTTTTATAATTTATATCTAAGCACAGCCCCGATACTGCCAGCTTCATTTAATTTTTCATTACCTTCCGTATCTATTACTTCACAATTCTGATTCAATGCATCTTCAACTATCTCATCAACTATATCATTGTAATAAATCAGATCACTTTCACAGTAAGGGCACTTTTCTTTTGATTTTATAGTCATATATTTACAAGAATTACAAATATACCCTTCCTGTTTGAAATATCTATCGTATATAATTGTTCTAATCTGTTCTACAAGAAGAGAACTAATAACTGCTTCAATCCCAAGTACACCCCAGCCATTTGGATTATATTCATCAAATAACTTATTTATCAGATTATTTTTAGTTTTTATTTCAAAGCTTCCAATAATTTCTTGTACTTTCTCCTTAATAAAAGATTCTGATGAATCAGGCTCAGCATAAATACTACCAATACATTTTGACTGCAAGTAACTATGGAGATAATTTGCAAACTGTGGCAATATACCTTTTCTCCCCGCAAGAATTAAATTATCAAATTTTCCCTCCCTGAACAATTCAAGAGTTCTATCATTAACTGACTTAAAGAAATGGTGAAGTTTTTCTTCAATCCTGCTTAGGATTTTTTTCTCCCTGAATGCAGCTTGACTCCTAAAATTAACTTTAGAGGGAACTTCGCTGATAAAAGCTGCAAGATATTCTTCAATTTCTCCAATATAAACAGAATAAATCTGTGCCTTCTCCCTATTAATTAATAAAACTCCATACTTTTTAGAATTTTCAAGCAAAGTTCTCAGACTCTGGGTATGTGGTTTTGGGTCTATTACTATCTTTGATCTTAATATTACTGGAAGCCGCAATACCTTCCATAAACCATCTTCTGCTGCATATATAAGAAGTGCTCTTGTTGAATTTGCCATAAATTTATCATTAACATACTTTTTTATCTTTTCCAGTAAATTATAAATATTTTTCTTTTGTGCTTTTTCTATTTTTAAATCAGATTCTATATTCTCTTTACTCTCGGTAATCATAGAGTTAAGCTTGGTAAGATAATTCTTTTTTAATACCCTGGTGCTATCTACTAATAAATACATACTGATTACCAAATGATTGGATGGCTTGTAATCCAATACTTCTGATAAATCCATTAACTTGCTTTTCTGTTTTGCCATTAATAAATCACCCCTTGTTTAAACTTTACATAATAAAATTGCAGCTAGTCATATAAAAAAATAATTGTAAATTACATCTTGCTAAATTTTAAAAACACTTTTATTTAAATACAAAATCTAATATTATTATACATTATCATAAAAAAAATATTTATACTGTTCTATTAATAATAATTAATAAAGAGGTGTCGTAGGTGCTAATATTTCTTGGATATAAATTTGTTGAGCTTATTGCATTTACAACACCATATTTCTTTACTTACTTTATTGCCATAATAGTTGCCAAGCTCTCTTTTACATTTGGGTTATATTTAGATGAACTTAAAACTAATGTCTCTAATGTACTAAACCTGGACAAAAATAGCAGGAGAGTTCACCGTATAGTTGGAAAAATCTATATCAACTGGCTAAAAAATGTAGCAGATTTTTTAAAACTGCCTATAATCTCTAAAGAAAAACTTAGAGAAAGGGTTGAAATTGTTGGTTTGGATAATTTAGACAAAGCTTTAAAAAAAGGCAGGGGCATAGTAATCTTTACAGCCCATATTGGAAATTTTGAATGGGGAGCTTGCAGGGTTGCCATAGAAGGTTATAAGATATGGGGGATAGGCCTGGAAAGGCCATATCACCGCACAAATAATTTTTTCGAGAATAGAAGGCTTGCAAAAGGATTTAAAATAATTTATGCAAATAAGATTCTTCATGTATTTAGAATTTTAAGGAACAATGAAATAATTGCAATACCAACAGACTTGGACCCTTTTGGAAATGCAAAACCTACTGAATTCTTTGGGAAAAAAGCTTACCTTCCAACTGGAGCAGTTCAAATTGCACTAAAAACAGGCGCACAACTTATTCCAAGCTTTGTTATAAGGAAGAGTAAATATAACCATTACCAAATAATTGGAAAACCTATTGAACTTCAAAGAGAGGGAAATAAAGAAGAGTTAATCAAGATCAATATGGCAAAGGTGATAAGAGTTATGGAAAAATATATAAAAGAAAATATTGAAGAATGGGAAATGTTCCATAACATCTGGGCAGAATAAATAAAAGAATTTAACTTTAATAATATTATTAAAAGTTTGGATAATGAATACAAGCAAACAAAAAATATTAAAAAACAAAACAGAGCCCAGCAGTCCGAATCAAAATTCTCCTGGCAGAGCAATCTGGCATACAAAAGCTATTGCTGATATATCAGCCATTTTAAAAACTAATTTAAATAATGGAATAAGTAGCAAGGAAGCACAGGAAAGAATTAAAAAATCTGGACTTAACGAATTAGAAGAAAAAAAAGGCCGCACTCCGTTTAAAATATTTATTTCTCAATTTAATGACTTTATGATCTGGATACTTATAGCAGCAGCTTTTATCTCTGGAATTCTTATAAGAGAAATTTCAGATGCAATTGTAATTGTAGTAATCCTTGTAATAAATTCTACTCTGGGATTTATACAGGAATATCGCGCTGAAAAAGCCCTGCAGGCGTTAAAGGAACTGGCTTCCCCTACTGCAATAGTCATAAGGGATGGCAAAGAAGAAAATATTAACTCCAAATACCTTGTCCCAGGTGATTTAATAAAATTAGTATCCGGGGATTTAGTTCCAGCCGATTGCAGAGTTATTAGTGAAGTAAATCTTCAGGCAGACGAATCTATAATTACTGGTGAATCAATGTCAGTAGATAAAATAACTACCCCATTTAAAAAAACCAACCTCACACTGGGAGACAGGAAAAATATGCTTTTTAGTGGAACAACTATTGTTAAGGGAAGATGTAGCGCAATAGTTATTGAAACTGGGGGAAATACCGAAATTGGTAAAATTGCAAATCTTGTTCAGCAAAAAGAAGAATTAACGCCACTACAAATAGAATTAAAAACTGTTGGAAAGAAAATTGGCATCATCTGTATTATTGTAAGCGCTATAGTTTTTGCCTCTGGAATACTTAAAGGAAATGAACTTGGCGAGATGCTGCTTGTAGCGGTTGCTCTTGCTGTTGCTGCCATACCCGAAGGGCTTCCTGCAATAGTTACTGTTTCGCTTGCTCTTGGTGTTCAGAAAATGGCAAAAAATAATGCTATAGTCAGAAAACTAAGTTCAGTTGAAACTCTTGGAAGTGTCTCAGTTATATGTACTGACAAAACAGGAACACTAACTGAGAATAAAATGATGGTAAAAAAAATATTTTCGGGTTTGGAAGAAGAAATTGAGTATAAAAAATTATTTAAGAATAGAAAGTTAAGAAAAAAGAAAGATACTCCAGTTACAGGTAACTTTGAAAGCAGCATTGCCCTGAAGCTATTAATTGAAAATGCTTTGTTATGTAATGATGCATATTAC
>JADHVM010000015.1 GCA_016783985.1 Actinomycetota bacterium | reverse complement strand
GACTACAGGTTTTATTCTTGTTAAAGAAATAAATAAAGCTAATTTCAATGATTTAACTGTAATAACTAATAATATGATTGCTCAAATAGAACTTACAAAAAATCCAAGTATTGATATTATTGCTGTTGGAGGAACTGCAGGATATGGGTCATATTCGACCGTAGGTGTTATTGCAGAAAAGGTTTTAAAGGATATTGTGGTTGATAAGGCTTTTATAACTACAAAAGGAATATCAAATGATGGTGAATTATTTGATCCTAATTTAAATGAGGGCAGGATAAAAGAAATCTTTATCCAAAAGGCAAGGAAAAAGATCTTAATTGTAGATAGTAGTAAATTTGGAATAATAGGACTGTGTAGATTTTCAAATATTTCTGTTTTTGATGTTATTATTACTAATTCTAAAATACAGAATAAAAATTTAAAAGTATTAAAAAAGATGGATGCTAAGTTAGAAATGGTAGATGTGTAGCAAATTTTTCTAATAACAGATAGAGCAGCATTTTATTAAAAGATTAATATAAAAAAATCAAATAGCTATAAAAAAGAGGAGGCATCATGCATAAGCTAAAAATCGGATTTGTAGCAGGATTTATGGAAGGTTTTTCAGCAGAAGGCTTAAAAATGTTTGAAAGTTACAAGAAAGACTTATCCAAGATGACAGTTGAAATGAATTTTGATCTTGTATGTTTTGATACAATTATTCAAAATATGGAGCAAGCCTTTAGCATTAGGAGAGAAATAGATTCAAAGGATATAGATTTTGTTCTTCTTTTTCACCCATCTTACATAATAGGCGACTTTATTTTTGAGATAATGAAGTCGCGAGCAGAGTTTGGTCTCTGGGCAATCGAAGAGCTTTCTGACGAAGGTCCGATGCCGCTTGCATCTCTTGTGAATCTGGAGCAGAATGCTGGAATATCACAACATAATTTTAAAGGCAATCCTAAAAAAACTAAATGGTTTTTTGGTGATATAAATGGAAAGTACTTCAGGCCAAGATTTGAAATAACAGTAAGAGTTCTTAGTACTATAAAAGCTCTAAAAGATGCAAGAGTTGCTCAGATTGGAAAATTAGCTGATGGCCATATAAATCATATGGTAAACGTAAGAGAAGTATATAAAAACCTAAGAGTAGATGTGTCAAGGGATTATGAAGTAGAAGATATAATAGCACTTGGAAATGATATAGCAGATAAAGATATAAATAGCGAGTTGGACAGAATAAAATCAGTATGCAGAATAAGTAGGGTAGGTGAAGATAAAATAATAGACTCTATTAAAATGTATCTGGCTATAAAGAAAATATGTAAGGAAAATAGCTACTCTGCTATAGCTTTTTCATGCTGGCCAAAACTTATGCCGCTAAAAGAAATGACAGGGTGTCTTGTAAATTCTCTTTTAAATAGTGCTGGTATAGTTGCAGGATGTGAAGCTGATGTGCTTGGTACAATTGCTATGCTCATATTAAGATTGATGACAGGTAAAGTAGTGGCCATAATGGATCTTCCTAAATTTGATGAAAATGATGAGTCTCTTATGCTGTGGCACTGCGGCTCTGCTCCTATAGAAATGGCAAATAAGAGAGGGACAGTATGTGAAAAGCATTATTTTGCTGACTATGCAGAGAGTGTAAAAAATTGTGGACCTATAACTGATTTAATATTTAAAGAGGGGGACGTTACTGTATTTAGGATAGTTAAAGAATCTGGTCATTTCTACTATTTTACCGGTAAATTTTTTGATGAAAATAAAAAATCATTTAACGGCAGTCGTGGTTGGGTAAATGAGTTGAAATTATATGGCGAACCAATTGGAGCAATGGATTTGGCAAACACGCTGCTTACAGGGGGACTTCCCCATCATTTTCCAATGGTAATGGAAAATGTAGGAAAATATCTGGAAGAATTTGCATATTGGCTTGATCTCAAGAAGATAAAAAGAGTGGATTATAGAGATTATCTATATGTTTGATATGTATATCTACACTTGCTCATATATTGAAACAGGCTAAAATACCAGTAGATCAGTTTTTGAAATTGTTATAAGAGAGAACTTTGGGCGAGACACAGAGAGGTACGGAAGTTAAATATGGATAAAAAGATTATTCTACTTACAAATGATGATGGAATAGAGGCAAAAGGTCTTTCTACCCTGTATAATATATTGAAAAAGGATAAGAAGCTTGATATAAGAGTGGTGGCTCCTGATAAAGAAAGCAGTGCTGTAGGACATGCTATTACGGTTTTTGATCCAATCTCGGTAAGAAAAAAATATAAAAATGGAGTTTTTTTCGGATACGCTGTTGACGGGACTCCTGCTGACTGTGTTAAGCTTGCCATAAAAGCAATATTGGACAAGACGCCTGATTTACTAATATCAGGTATAAACAGAGGAGCAAATTTAGGAGATAATATTATTTATTCAGGCACAGTTTCAGCTGCAACAGAAGGAACTGTATATGGTGTTTCATCAATTGCTGTGTCTGTAGATAATTTAAAAGATCCTGATTACAGTTATGCTGCAAAATTTACGAATAAAATTGCAAACTTGATTTTAGATAATGGAGGGCTGCCTAAGGGAACTATGCTTAATATAAATCTACCCGATGTTTCGAAGGATAATATCAAGGGAGTTAAAATTACATGTCAGAGTGATGCAAAGTTTAAAGATATCTTTATTAAAAGAGTTGATCCCAGAGGCAGGGATTATTACTGGATGGATGGAGAGTTTGCTAAAGTTTCTGGGGGTAAAGATGGCGATTATAGTGCTATTAGGGATAATTATATTTCCGTAACACCAATTCATTATGATATGACTGATTATAAGGCAATAAAATATTTTAAAAAATGGAAGATTGATAAGAAAATATGAATAATTTAAAAAAAGAAAAAAAACAATTTATATCAGATTTTAAAGTTGGAAGCATTGCTGACACAATATTTGTTGTAAGTAAAAAGCAGATTAGAAAGAAAAAAAATAATGAGGATTATTGCATTGTTACTCTTCAGGATAAAGAAGGTAGTATTGAAGGAGTAATATGGACAGAAGTTTTTAGAAATTCAGATGATTTTAGCGAAGGAGATTTTGTTTTAGTAAAAGGTGATATCAGACAGTATAGGAGCAGCATGCAACTGGTAATAAATTCCATTTCAAAGATTGAAAATAAAGAGGATATAGAGTATTCAGATTTTATAAGAGCTACTAAGAAAAATATAGACGGTATGTTTTCTGAGATAAAATCATATATTGATAGCATAAAAAACAGCTATCTAAAGGAACTTTTAGATTTATATTTTAAAGATAAAAAATTTGTAGAAGATTTTAAAAATGCAACTGCTGCAGTTCGCTACCATCATGCTTACAGAGGCGGGCTGTTGGAACATACTCTGGTTGTAACAAAAATTTGTAATATGCTCACTGGAGTATATGATAACTTAAATCGTGATTTACTTATTAGTGGAGCAATTCTACATGATATTGGAAAGATCAGGGAGTATAAAACAGGAGTAACTATAAAGGTATCAGATGAAGGAAAGCTGCTGGGACATATTACTATTGGGTATGGGTGGATTCTTGAAAAGATAAAAAAAATTAAAGGTTTCCCGAGAGATTTAAGCGAAAGACTTCTTCATATAATTTTAAGCCATCATGGACAGAAGGAATTTGGGTCTCCAAGAAGGCCTAAGTTTTTAGAAGCTTTTATAGTGTATCATGTTGATCATATGGATGCTGATATAGGCGGGTATAATATTATTTTAGAGGAAAGCAAGGATGGAGAAGACTGGTCAGGTTTTGCCAAAAATTTTGAGAGATCAATATATTTGAAAAAGCTTAAATTGATTAATGAAAATGAAGAAAATACAGATAATAAAATAAATAAAACTGATGAAAACAATCTGAACCAAAATAAAAAAATTCTAAATCAGCCAGATAAGCAGGATGAACTTTTTTAAGATATTAGAACCCGCAAAACCCTTTGAGTGCAGTACCTATCTATTTATTCTTCTAAAATATATATTTGTGTAAAATTTTATATAAATATTTACACAAAATTTTATATATGATATTTCAATGTATGATTGTATTTATATAGCTATGTCAGAAAAATATAGGGCACCGCTTATAACTGCTGATGAAAAACTTTGTAAAAAGGCTAAAAAATATAATTATGATGTTATATTGCTAACTGAATTTGCTAAGTTATATTAGAATTAGATAGCTTATTGCTGGTGAATTTAAAATGTAGAATAACAATAAAGTAGTTAATTTTATATAGATTTAATTTATTAAGTTAACGCAATTTGCTATTTACGGCCATGACTATTATAAAATAATGTGTTATAGTATACATAAATTATTAATAATAAATGTGTATTAATTGAGTTTATAATGCGCATTTTATTATATATGATTATATAATTATAAAATTGGTGGTAATATGAAAAGACTTAATATAACTATGAGTGATGATGTATTTAAAGATTTAGAAAATTTGAAACAAGAAGAAAAGTTAAATAGAAGTGAATTAATAAGGAGAGCTATAATACTATATAAAAGCGAAGTACAGAAAAAGTTAAAAGAAAAGGAAAGAAAAGAAAAGGTGCTCGAAGCTATTAAAAGAATAAATGAAATACGAGAAAGTACAGGTATTTGGAATGGAGTCAAAGAAATTAGAAGATTTAGAGATAGTAGAGGGAGAAGTTCTTCATAGAATAAGAGAACAGCCAAAGACTATAGTTGTTGATTCTTCAGTATTTGTTAAATGGTTTTCTAAAGATCAAGAGGATGACCTTAAAGTTGCGATTACCATATTAGAATCATTGGTTAATAGGGATATCATTATAGTATGCCCGGAGTTAGCTATATATGAAATTGCAAATGTGCTTTACTACAAACCAGATCTTAATTTTAAGAGAGTAAAAATTGCTTTAGAACAGTTTCTTAATCTTGGAATAGAGTTTTTAAATCTTTTTAGGGAATTAATATTAAATGCAAATAAGATAAGATATGATTTTGATATTACGTTTTATGATGCTTCATATTTGGCAGTTGCAGATTTTTTTAAATTAAAATTTATTACCGCTGATAAAGAGCTTTACAAGAAATGTAAAAAAACTATGAATATAGAGCTTCTTAAAAATTTTAATTTTTAATATAATAGCAAAAATAATTTGTTTTTATTTAAATTATGAGGACAAAAGATTAATTTAAATAAATATGATTTAAAAAGATAATTTAAAATGTAGTTAAAAAAGTATGAATAAAAAAATTATAGCGTATTATTAAAAATATTGGTAATTACTAAAGGAAAGATTTTAGAAAGGAAATTATATGGACGAAACTTTAAAGAAAAAATTAGAAGAAATGGCACAAACTATAAGGGTTGATATTGTTGAGATGCTGTGTGAGGCTGGTTCAGGACATCCAGGTGGTTCTCTTTCAATGGCAGATGTATTTTCATATCTTTATTTTAGCGGGATTTTAAATATTGATCCTAAGAAACCTAGTAAAAAAGATAGAGATAGAGTAGTACTGTCTAAAGGTCATGCTTGCCCTGTTCTATATGCTGCACTGGCGGAAAAGGGGTATTTTAGTAAATCGCATCTTAAGACTTTACGTAAATTAGGAAGCATACTGCAGGGACATCCTGATATGAAAAAGACTCCAGGGGTTGAAATGTCCACAGGCTCTTTAGGCCAGGGGCTTTCCTGTGCTGTTGGAATGGCACTGGGAGCAAGATTGGATAATTTAGGATGTAATATATTTGCAGTAGTTGGAGATGGAGAATGTAATGAAGGACAGATTTGGGAAGCAGCAATGGCAGCTTCTCATTACAAACTCGGCAATTTAATTGCCATTTTGGATAGAAATGGACTTCAGATAGATGGCTTTACCAAGGATGTTATGAACAGTGAACCAATTATAGATAAGTGGAAATCCTTTGGCTGGGAAGTTACCGAGATAAACGGCCATGAATTTTATGAAATTGAAGATGCGGTAAATAAAGCAATTAATATTACCGACAAGCCTGTTTGTATTGTAGCAAATACTGTTAAGGGTAAAGGTGTATATTTTATGGAAAACGAGTGCGGCTGGCATGGGCAAACACCTTCACCGGAAGAGAAGAAAAAGGCTATAAATGATATTATTAAAACTGCTGCAAGTAGTTAATTTCTTTAGATCAATTCTGTTAATCTTTGTATTTTTTTATAGGCTGACAGCAGGTTATTACAAGGATAGTCAATTAATTAATATTAATTAAAGAAAAGTTTAGAAAAGAAAGGATTAGAATGATTCCTGAAAATGTTAAAAAAATATTATCTGATGGTAATGAGAAAGTTGCTACCCGGCAAGCTTATGGAGAGACAATTGCCCGGTTGGGTGAAAAAAATGAAGATATTGTAGTTCTGGATTGTGATCTTTCTAAGTCAACTAAAACTTCTATATTTGCTAAGAAGTTTCCTGATAGATTTTTTGATTTTGGAATAGCTGAGGCAAATATGATGAGTGCTGCTGCTGGACTTGCAACTATGGGAAAGATACCATTTGCGTCAACATTTGGAGTATTTGCCTCAAAGAGGGCTTGTGATCAGGTCAGTTCTTCTATAGCTTATCCAGGGCTAAATGTAAAAATATGTGCCACCCATACAGGTATTTCTGTAGGTGAGGATGGGGCAACACATCAGGCTATAGAAGATGTGGCAATTATGAGGGCAATACCGGGAATTATCGTGATTTCACCATGTGATGGTACTGAAACAGAAAAAGTTATAGAAACAATTATTGATTATAGCGGACCGTGCTATATTAGGCTTTGCAGGGGTGGCAGTCCTTTAATATTTAATGATAATTACAAGTTTAATATAGGTAAAGGTGTAAAAATATTTGAAGGTGATAAAGCAACTATAGTTAGTGCTGGTTTTACAACTCATATTGCCTATTCTGCAGCCAAAAAATTAGAGGAAGAAGGTATAGAAATTGATTTGATAAACATGTCTTCAATTAAACCTATAGATGCTGATTTAATAATTGAGAGCGCTTTAAAGACTGGACTTGTTGTAACTGTTGAAGACCATAATATAATTGGAGGTCTTGGAAGTGCTGTATGTGAGGTGCTGGCTGAGAAAAATCCTACAAGAGTAATAAGAATGGGAGTTAAGGATAAGTTTGGTGCATCAGGATCTCCTTCAGATCTTATATCTTCTTATGGTTTTGATAAAGAAAGCATTGTAAAAACTGTAAAAAACAATATTGGTTAAAAGGTGGCAATAATCAGATATGTAAGTATTTTTAAATAAAGGATGTAGGGGATACTAATAATGAATATTGAAAAATATAAAAAAGATTCAGAGAATTTTCTTTCAAGGATAGAAAAGGAATATTATCTTCATTTCTCAGGACAGAAGGATAGCCTAAACTTAAGTGATATATATAATGAATATGATAGTTTGTTCTTACTAGAAAATTTTAATTTTTTTAAGGATCTTAAAGATAAAAGTTTAGGTGAGGATAAAAAAAGAGCATCTTGTCTATTAAAGTTTTATACAGAATATTATCTTCAAAGACAGGTCAAAGATTTAGTTGATAAGATAGCCGAAGAGGAGGCAAAGGCAGTAGTAGAAATAGAAGGAGAGGAAGTACCTTTCAGATACTCTGAAGTTTTACTCTCAAATGAGCCTAATAGGAAAAAAAGGGATGTTATTGACTATAAAAGGAATCAGAAGGTTGCACAATCCTTTAATATAAATTTAATTAAGTATTGGAAGACTGTTCATAAACATGTGTGTGATTTAGGATTTTCCAGCTATAGAGAGCTTTTTTCTTTTTTAAAAGATGAGGATTTTAATAAACTAGAATCTGAAATGGAAAAACTTCTTAATAAAACCCGGGATTTATATGAGAAGAATTTTGGACATCTTCTAAAAAAGGAACTGGGGATAGGATTGGAAGAATCAAGGAGAAGTGATTTCTCATTTTTTAAAAGAGCTAAAAAATATGATATATTTTTTAAAAAAGGCTGTCTCATTGATTTATTTAGAGAAACTTTATCAGGTATGGGTATAGATTTAGATAAACAGTCTAATATTTATTTAGATGTGGAGAAGAGGAAAAATAAATCTCCAAGGGCTTTTTGCTGTACTGTTTGCGTACCACAGGAAATATATTTAGTTGTAATGCCAACTGGAGGCCAGGATGACTATGAGGCAATGTTTCATGAAGGAGGGCATGCACAGCATTTTGCCAGTACTAAAAGTAGTCTTGAATTTGAATATAGATTCTTAGGAGATAATGCTGTAACTGAAGGGTATGCTTTCTGTCTTGAACATCTAATGCAGAATAAAAGCTGGCTGGTTGATATGCTCAGGATGGACCCTGCTACTGCGGATGAGTTTGTTTATTTTTCAAATACAATAAAGCTATGGTTTTGTAGAAGGTATGCAGCTAAATTAAAATATGAACTTAAGCTTCAGGATGGAACAGATATTGAAGGGAAAGATGAATTATATAGTGAGACTTTAACCTCGTCAAATTTAATGGAATGGCCTTCAGAAAATTATTTAAAAGATGTAGATGAAGCATTTTACTGTACAAATTATATAAGAGCATGGATTTTTGAAGCACAATTGAATGATTATATGCTGAATAATTTTGGCTACTTGTGGTATAAGAAAAAGAAAGCTGGTGATTTCCTAAGAGAACTCTGGAGCTATGGTCAAAAATATAATGTGCAGGAAATATTATCACAATTAGGTTATAAAGACTTAAATATAAATTATTTAACAGATCAGCTTATTAGTGGAATAGCAGGGGGAAAGTAAATAGACAAAAATATTGGCTAAAGTGTTTTTTAATAAAGAAAAATAAATTATAAAGGCAGAGAGAAGGAGAGAAATTGGATTTAAAATCTAAAATAAGAAATATTCCTGATTTTCCAAAAAAAGGAATAGTATTTAGAGATATTACTACCCTTGTAGGAGATGGTGAAGCATTTAAGTATGCAGTTGATAAGATGGTTGGCCATTACAGCGGGGTTGGGATAGATGCAATACTTGGTGCTGAAGCAAGAGGTTTTATATTTGGTGCTGTAATGGCTTATAAGATGGGTGTTGGATTTATACCGGTTAGAAAACCTGGGAAGCTGCCTTATAAGACTACTCAAGTCTCTTACGATCTTGAATATGGCAGTAATATTTTGGAAATGCACGTAGATGCTGTAAATAAAGGTGATAAGGTATTGATAGTTGATGATCTTGTAGCAACAGGAGGTACTGCCAGGGCAAAAGCTGAACTTGTAGAAAAAAATGGTGGAAATGTAGTAGGTTTCTGTTTTCTAATTGAGCTTGAGTTTTTAAATCCAAGAAAATTACTGGAAGATTATGACATATTTTCATTAATAAAATATGAATCAGAATAGTAAAATTCCAGGATTAAATATATTATTATATTATCTATTATATAGAGGTGATTAAGTTGACAAAAAAAGATAAAAAGAAAAAAGGTAAAGGCAAAAGCGGGGATGGCGAAGATAAGGAATTGAAGGGTAAATCTGGTATTGTAAATGAAAAAATAAAAAAGGAAAGTAAAGAAGCAAAAGGAAAAACTGTAGAGGGTAAAGTTAAAGAGGCAGAGGAACAAAAGAAAAAAAGAGAAGAAGAGGAAGAGATGGTTAAAAAGCTTCAGGAAGAAATTGATAGATTAACCACAAAAGATATAGTAGTTCAGATGATGATGTCTCTTTCAAGTCTTGCTTATAAAAAGATGGGTATTCCTGTAGGGGTAAATGATAAATTTAAAGATAGACAACAAGCGAAATTAGCAGTTGATTGTTTTGATGCATTACTTAAAATTATTTCAGATGAAGTGAGAGCAGAAGAGAAAGAGAACCTTAAATCTTCACTTTCAAACCTGCAAATGAATTTTGTAAAGATGTTTACATAAGCAACACAGTTAAGAAATTAAGGTTTTACTTTTTTTATGGACTCAAATGCCAATTTAACTGCTTCGTATGCAGAAGTTGACTGAATAATAAATGGAGAATCTTCTTTGTAAAATGGGCTGACCTGCCATGTTTGTAAACCTATTATTGGCTTATTATAAGTTAATGAATATCCTATCTCTGAGAGAGTTCCTGGACCGCCATTAATTGCAATTACAGCATCTGCTGATAAGACTATGGGAATATTCCTTGCATACCCAAAACCAGTAGGCAATTTAATATCAACATACTTGTTTGCATTACTTTCATCTGCAGATGGAAGAATACCTATAGTTAAGCCGCCTTCTTTTTTAGCTCCTCTGCAGGCTGCTTCCATTACACCTGTTAGACCCCCACAGATGAGTATAGCACCTCTTTTTGCAATTTCTCTGCCAACATCATATGCTAGATCATAGATATCACTACCAACCTGACTCCCGCCTATAACTGATATTTTTGTAATTTTATCATCTATTTTTATCATATTGTTATCACTTAAATATTGACAATTGAGATAGTCGTTAAATAATATAATATGTATATTAAAATGACAACCTGCTTGCATCACAGCCCTTGCATAGTTTTTTTACTGTTTTTAGTTTATATACAAGGGATTAAAACTTATTATTATTTACAGTATTTAATTCTCTGAATATGTTTTTAGCTTAGGAAATTTTTATTAGTACATAACTCGACAACCATCACATGTAATCAATTCTGTTCTTGAATTGTTACAAATTATCATTTTGAGTATAATTATAGAAATATATTTAGTTTTAAATAACCATGAATAGCAAAGTCATTAATAAAAAAAATAAATATTTTCATATTACGAGCTTAAATAATAAATTTGACAACAAGGATAATAGTCATTAAATGTATAGTAAATTTATATCATATACCAAATCAAATCTAGTACCTATCAAGATTTTTTATAGGTTCATGGATATTTGTATCAATTTAATGAGGTCACTAAGAATATATAAAGTTATTTATAACATATCCTTAGTTTTAATAAATGCTGTTAATAGAAAAAAATTATTAAAATTTTATTCTCGATTTATTAAAAAAGATGATTTATGTTTCGATATCGGTGCTAACTATGGTAGGAGAACTGAAATCTTTTTAAAGCTGGGGGCCAGGGTTGTTGCAGTTGAGCCTCAATATACCTGCACGCAAGAATTGGAAAAAAAATATGGCAATAATAAAAGAGTAATCTTAGTAAAAAAAGCAATTAGTGACAACTATGGAGAAGAAGAGCTTATGATAAGTGATTCACATACACTTTCATCTATGTCAAAGGAATGGATAGATAGTATAAAATCTAGTGATATGTTTTTTGTTTCAACGCAAGCTTTTAGCTGGCAAAAGTCAGCTAAAGTTAAGGTTACTACTTTAAACCACTTGATTAAAGAGTATGGAAAGCCAGCTTTTTTAAAGATTGATGTAGAAGGATATGAATACAAGGTTTTAAAAAGTTTATCAGAGCCTATAAAGATGATCTCCTTTGAATTTACACCAACACAGGTATTCATTTTATCAGCCATAAATATAATAGAACATCTTGCTTCTATAGGCGAAGTTAAGTTTAATTATTCTTTTGGTGAATCAATTTCATTAGTTTTAAATGAATGGGTTGGACCTGATGAGATTTCAAACATACTTTTAAACTTACATAAGAAGACACCCATTTCTGGTGATATCTATGCTAGATTTATTTCTTAAAAATAAAAAGTGATAATGTTTCTTTTTACAACTTTAAACACATCTTTTAAGTATTTTTAGTTTATAACTCGGCTTATAGACTAACTCCAACAAATTCCGAGTAAGAAAGTTTAAATAACATATATCTCAAATTTCTTCCACTACACCAATTTTTACACTTGTTTTAAGTGTACCTCATGGTATTTAGGATAATGAGTGCAAACAATGAATTTGACAATTATTTTCTAAATGTTGCACAAATAACATGAAAGTCTATGATATTGGTACAGATTATGTACCTTGCTCTTTTAAAAACATATAAATAGTTGTATAAGATTAAAAAGCAGCTGATTTATTTTTAAATATATTAAAAGGCTTGGAAGTCTGGGTATTTCTAGGTACAAGATTTGAGACACAAACTTTTATCAAATAGAGAACGCAATACCAATTTATGGTATTATTGAAATTAAGCGGCCAGGTAGCCGGCCCAGGAGGTAATGAAAGATGTGCCTATTGAAAATGTACAGGCACTAGCGTAGGTTATAAACAGTGAAAGGCAGAATGTGTTGTGAGCGAATACGAATATGATTATATTTTAGATAAGGATGATCCTAAGGGAGTATCTGTAAAAAGCTGGCTGGAAAAAAACAAATTGGTCCGGGTAATCATCGATGTCTAGAACTATATTACAGATAAGAAGTACAGGGGAAAATACAGGCAGAACGGCACCATTATCTGGGAGCAAGAAAAGCTCACCTTGTGAAATGGTTTCTGGGAATTCCGGGAGTAGAGATAGTCATGGTGTATCATTCTTCTGCGAAGTGTGTATTACAATTTTTCCACGCAGCCTGTTAAATATACATAAGCTTACTGAAAGGAGTATTCTATGACAAAGTGGAAGAGCGGTATTCGAATCGAGTACTTCCTGATGCTCATTGTCTCGTTTTTCTGGGCTATCGGTCATCCCTTGGGAAGGATCATTGTACAAAGCGTACACCCCTTTCAGCTCGGCACCGTAACTCTGAGCACTGGATTCATCGGCCTGCTCATCTTTCTGATCGCTTCGGGAAGGATACGAAAAATAGTGAAACTTTCATCCCGGGATGCGCTCATCTCCCTTGGACTTGGCGTATTCGGGTTTTTTCTCTATCAAATCCTGACCTTTAGTGCCCTTGCCCGCATTCCTGCTTCCATGAACGCGGTACTCGTATCCAACAGTGTGGTATTTATAGCACTCCTTGCAGCCCTGATCCTCAAAGAACGTATTATGCCAGCACGCATCATCGGTATAGCCCTTGCACTATGTGGAGTAGTGCTTGTAACATTCAACACAGGTTTCTCCTTTGGAGAGGGAGCCCACAGGATAGATGTGCTTGGATGCTCCTTCTCGCTAATGGCAGCCTTCTCATTCGCGCTCTACTCGGTCATTGGAAAAAGGGTCCTCACATCCAACGATCCCCTCATTGTAGCAGTGCTTGCGCTGTTCTCAGGAGCGGTTATGCTAATCACACTCACAGCGACCACGGTCGGCTTCTCAGAGATAGTTCTCGCGGGCTGGTCCACATTTCTACTCATGGTTTTTCTCGGTCTTACTATGATCGGCATTGCCTACCCGCTCTGGTTCACCTGTCTTAAGAGGCTTCCCGCATCGCATGCTTCGATCTACATCTATCTTACACCTGTTTTTGCCGTGATCCTCTCACTTATTATTTTGCATGAGCGCTTCTCCTGGTTGTTCTGGGTGGGTGGTGCGTTCATTCTTGGAGGTATTATCATTACGAATAAGTTTGCACTAGGTAAATCCTCTCCCCGGAATAAGAGATAAATATGATCTTTTGAATCCTAGAAGTTATCTTCAATACACTGGTAGTAAGGACAGGTGTTAAAATTATTTTTATTAAAAATCATGCTAGAAGGAAATTATGAAACAGAGAATTAAAGATGCACAAGATTTACTGAAGGATTATAAAGGAAGAGATTATACTTTTGGAATTGATTGCCTTGATATTTTAGGTAGTTACGTTAGTGGATTTGGTAATAGCACACTGCTTGTAATATCAAGCAGTGACTGGGCAAAAGCCTTGCGTAAAAAAATAATAAATATCCTGAATAAGAGTGGAATAAAAATACTGGAAGAAGTTGATACTGCTGCTCCAAATACTCCAGTTGAAGATGTTACTTTATTAGCTGATATTATTAAAAAAACCAATCCTGACAGTATAACATGTGTTGGTGGTGGATCTGCTATAGATTGTACTAAGGCAGCAAATGTACTGACGTCTCTTGATATGCAAAAAGATGATTTAGAGCTATTCTTCGGAGTGGATAAAGTAAAAGAGATATTACAGGATAAAAGTAAAAAACTTTTCCCACTTATTGCTGTAGAGGTTGCTTCTGGCTCAGGGTCGCATCTCAGTAAAAATGCAAATGTTACATATATTAAAAAGAAACAAAAAAAGCTAATTAGTGATGATATTATAACTCCTCATAAAGCTGTATTTGATTATTCTACTACTGTTACTGAACCAGTGGATCTGACAATTGATGGTGCAATTGATGGTCTGGCTCATTCTCTTGAGATTTATTATGGAATAGACAGCAGTAGTAAAAATTATGATAAAATAGAAAAAGTGTGTCTAACTTCAATTGCTATGATTGTTGATGCTCTTCCAATGCTTATTGGTGATTTAGAAAATATTGAATATAGAGAAATAATAGGACTGGCAACGGATCTTGGCGGATATGCTCTAATGCTTGGTGGGACTAACGGTGCTCATCTTAATAGCTTTTCTCTTATAGATATTATGACTCATGGTAGAGCTTGTGGAATACTTAATCCATATTATACTGTGTTTTTTTCAACTGCAATTAAAGATAAGCTTGAGAAACTAGCAAATATCTATAAAAAGTACATTGATGGAAATTATACTAATGAGGAAGCATTAAATGTAGATGCAAGACAGTTAGGTGAAGCAATTGCAGAAGCTATGATTAATTTCTCTAAAAGAATTGGTTTTCCAACTAAATTGTCAGAAATAGAAGGTTTTAATGATTCTTATATAGATAAAATGATAGAGGCAGCTAAAAACCCTCAACTTGATATGAAGCTTAAAAATATGCCTGTTCCCTTAAGTGCAGAATTGGTAGATAAATATATGAGGCCAGTACTAGAGGCAGCCAAGGTGGGAGACTTTTCATTAATAAAAAATATCAAATAATTAAATTAAACATTTATATATTAACATACAACAAGGTGATCTTTAAAAACTGGGAGTGCTGTTATTGTCATTTGATATTTTTAGCGGGGCTTACGGAATTAGTTATTTTAGGAAATTCACTCTTGTCTTTATAAAATCTGCAACTTCTTCAGCTAGCTCAATTGCATGTTTTGCATCCTCTTCTAAGAATACATTTGAGGGTATATCTTCTGGAATACCGTCAGGATATCTTGTAGGAATATAATACATATCAAGTTGTCCTGCAATTGAGAATAATTTTTCAAAGTTCCTATCGTATCTTAAGGCAAGATCGCATAAGTCAGCTACTGAGTGCCCCCAGACAGATCGCTCACCTTTTTTAAAAAGATAGGCCTTCAATATCTTCTCAGCAGATTGCTGGGCGAGAAAACAGCAGACATTGTATCTTTTGCCTGATAAATTAAATTGGGCATCATCTAAATCCTTTTCAGATTGAAGCAGCCACCTGATTGCATCTTCTATTCTCTTTTTTCGCTTCATAAAAAATTTATCTTTCGTAAACTATTTTTCCCTTTTTTATTGCATCCTGTATAAAATTACTTGTGTTTGAAAGCTCTAAGAATTCTTCAGGTGTATAAACTAAAATATCTATTGAAACTCTTGGCTTAAGATGAGAATAAAATTCATTAAGTCTTGCAAGAAACCGTGCGTTTGTTTTTTTAATAATTATTAAATCTATGTCACTAAGTTGGTGGATTTCGCCAGTTGCAGTTGAACCGAATAATATTATTTTTTCAACATCAAGTTCAATTATTTTGGATATTATCCTTTTTAATTCTTTATCTAATTTTTCTTGTCTATTTATAGAGATTTTTCTTTTAGTTATCATTTTTAAATATATTAGAAAAATCTAAGATAGTGTAGTTTTTGATATGTTTATTTGTCTTAAGTAATTGTAATATCCTCAGCATCCTCGATTTCCTCAATCTTCTGTTTTAAATTATCTAGAGTTTTTACATATGCTTTCCATTCTATATAATCGTCCCAGGTTGAAAAATCTTCACTGTCTTTCTTCATTAATATTTTGGAAAATTTACTGAAAGTACATTGATATTTTTTTTCAAATAAATCAATTTTTTCCTTTACTGCAGAAACCTGTGATAAAATTTTAAGTTTTTCGTATTCTTTTATTTCATCTTTTGCTATTTTTAAAATTTTCATAATTATTCCTTAATAAATAATATAAATCTAATAATTTCAATAAAGTTTGTAATTTATTATACCTTCTATATATTATAATTTAAATATGTATTTAAACTTTTATTGCAATTCAGACACTGACACCCTTGAAGTACTACTTTCAGATAAAAAATGATCTTGCAATTAGATATTTGACAATATGAATTTTAATGAATATACTCATATACATAAAAATGTAATAGAATTATAGCAAAGAGGTAAAAAAATGGTTGAAAGAAAGCAAGATTATTTTAGGGTTCCCATTACGATGCCATCGGATATGGTTTCGTTTTTGGAGAATCTAGGCGTAGAATGTAGAAAATCTGGTGGCCACAAAATAGCAAATACAATGATTGTTAGAAGTTTAATCAGGCTTCTAATGGGTCTGGATCTGGATATCTCTGGGGTAAAATCTGAAGAAGAACTGGAAGAAAGAATAAAGGATGCTGCCAGAAGATATAAATAACAGAGACATATAAAAGTTCTACTGGCTATTTAAAAAATATCTTTCCATAACAGATCTTATACTTTTTATTTATTCTAGTGTAAAAATAAAATCATGTTTGATTATTGCTATGCAGTATGGAATATTAAAAAAGTTATAGCTATAAAAAAAATATTTACATTTATTTTAGCGGCCAAATATTTATAATATTAAGGGAATTATGAATTGGTCATGATAAAATAGTTATGATAAGTAAATCGTGATCCGGCATCTGCTATAATTGTTATTGTCAGTTTTACTGGAAAATTTTTTAAAAACTTTAAACAGGGATAAAGAGATGGAAAAAGATAAAGTAGACCTATTGATAGTTGGAGCAGGACCCGCAGGTTTAGGTTCAGCTTTATATGCGGTTAGAGCAGGGCTTGACTGTAAGATAGTGGATAAACGTATGGCGGGAGGGCAGATAATTAATACAGAGTTTATTGAAAATTATCCTGGGTTTAAAGATAATATCTCAGGCTATGATTTTATTCAGAGCTTAGTAGAGCATTGCAAGAAGTTTAATATAAATATTAATGAATATTTTGATATAAATTCTATTGAGTTAGTAAGTAATACAAATAGTTTTAGAAAAAATAAAAAACCTGAAGGTAAAAAAAATCAAAATTCATTGGATTACGAAGAAGTGAATTACAGAGAATTGAGACCATATAAGTTTAGCTGTTATGGTGATGATGCTGAAATATTATCCAGGGCTTTAATAGTAGCAACTGGTGCTTCTCCAAGTAAACTTGGTGTTGAGGGAGAAGATGAGTTGATAGGGAAGGGAATATCATTTTGCGCTACTTGTGATGGAGCTCTGTATAGAGATA
>JADHVM010000014.1 GCA_016783985.1 Actinomycetota bacterium | reverse complement strand
CAATAACGATTATCTGCTGCCATGTGCCAAGAACTAACTCACCGTCAGATAGTGGTACATTAATACCTGGACCCATAAACGTAGCGCGTATGTGTGAAAACCCATTGTCATCACCCCACGTCTGTGAGTGCCGGGTATGCTTATCGCTCGAAACAAATTCTTCCAGCTGCTGGCGCACGTCTTCAACCAGAGCCGGTTCATATTCTATTGTTGAAACGGAAGCAGTTGATCCAATGGCAAAAACACCTACCAATCCATTCTTTATACCGGAATGGGAGACAATGCTTTTTACCTCGCCGGTAATATCCTTAATATCCGAAAATCCTTTTGTAGATAGAGCTATTTTTTTGCCATATACCATATTGTTTCCTCTCTGCTTTAATTACTTTATATTTTTTATTTTTTAATTCGCTCAGGTTATTTTTTCTCAAGTTAATATACTCTTCCAACATTAAATAAATTTAAATCAAATCAGGATTCATTCTACAATATCTGCTTCCAGTTTAAGTTTTTCAAACAAAGGCTCTATATCAAGTTTCTTGGACCAGAAAACTATATAATCAATATCAAGATTACCGTACTGGATTTCAAATACATTTAAAGCGTCATCAAACTGTTTTTTGCTTCCGCCTGATTGTTTTGACCAATATAATTTTTGAAGTATAGTATCTTCCGGTGCAGAAACATAGATTTCAAAATCAAGAAATTTTACTTTTTGTTTTCTTGAAAACCTGCTTTTATCATATTCATTATCAGTTAAAATCCAAAAATCAATCTTATCTCCCTGATTTATATCTATTATATTAAATTGATCTTTATTAATAATTGCTGCTTCAATAGATTTTTCATTAATATAATAATCATCCTTTGAAAAAGCCTCTGTAATTTTATGAATATCAGTTTTATTGATTGATATTATTATATCAATATCATGAGTGGAACGCGGAATTCCCTGGAGACTTGAAACAATAGAACCGGTTAGCATATACGGAATATTTCGTTCAGATAATATCTGAACAACTTTTTCTAATAATCTAAATTGTGACACTTGTTTATTCTCTTTAAATATAATTTTTTAATTTCTTCCTGGGAAAGATTGGGGAATCTATTTTTAAGCCCTGTTAAAAAAAGCTTTTTGGTCAACTCATTCAATTCAAAGCATTTTTTTAGCTTTTCTTCAGGAGTCAACCTTCTAATTATTTTAATATATTCCCTGTGGCTATCATTGATGGATTCCATGAGATTATTTTATCATAGAAATAGAAGGAATGAACAAATTTTGGTAGAATAGAAACATACTTTTAAAAGATTTTAACTTTAACTCACCATCGATGTGATTTTAACTTAATTCCGTATCATAATTAAGGCATAAATTAAGAGCTTACAATTAAGTAGGGGCTTAAAAATATGAATGACGTATTTGATATAATTAAAAAGCGAAGAAGCATAAGACATTTTAAAAATATCCCCGTTGAGGATGAAAAAATCTTACAGATTATAGAAGCTGCCAGACTTGCACCTTCTGCAACAAATAGACAACCATGGAGATTTATAGTTGTAAAGGATAGGAATTTACTGGTAAAAATCTCAAGTAAAACTCTTGGAACTATAAATAAATGGGCAAAAACTGCCCCATTAATTATTGTCTGCTGTTCAGTCAGAAAAAATATATTAACTCACTATATCGGTGAAGCTTTGTCTGGAGTTAAATATCATATTATAGATGTATCAATAGCAGCAGAGCATATTGTATTGACAGCAGAGGAGCTAGGGCTTTCATCGTGCTGGATAGGATGGTTTAATGAAAAAAAGATAAAAGAAATACTTGATATACCAAAATATTGGAAAATTTTATCACTTCTTGCTATTGGCTATAAAGATGAAGGTTACACTCCGAAACCACAAAGAAGACTTTCCCTAAAAGATATTTTAATAATTAAATAGATAATTTATCAGAGGCAAAAAATCTACAGAAAAAAACTTATTTAAGTTGTACAAAATTAGTAAGTAAAAAGATATGATTACTACTATTTCTGCAGTAATTTAAACTCCTATTATTCTCCCATAACCTGTATAAAAATCCCACGCGAACGAGGCCTATTATCATGATCAATAACGATTATCTGCTGCCATGTGCCGAGAACCAGTCCACCATCTGACAGCGGTACACAGATACCCGGACCCATAAATGTAGAACGTATATGTGAGAATCCATTGTCATCTCCCCATGTCTGTGAGTGGCGTGTATGTTTACTAGCCGGAATAAATTCTTCCAGCTGTTGGCGCAAATCTTCAACCAGAGCCGGTTCATATTCTATGGTTGAAACAGAAGCAGTTGATCCAATGGCAAAAACACCTACCAATCCATTCTTTATGCCGGACTGGCGGGTAATAGTTTTTACTTCTTCTGTAATATCCTTAATATCTGAAAATCCTTTTGTAGATAGAGTTATTTTTTTACCATATACCATAGGTTTCCCTCCTTGTTTTCATTGGCATGGTTTCATTTTATAAGATTTTAATACCAAAGTTATTTTTTCAGAAAATCTGAAAGCATAATAACTTTATGTGGTAGATTTTTTACTGACTTACAGAATTTTTTTTAATTTTCTTCCCATCTTTTCAAAAGTTCATCTGCTCGCCTGTCCCTGAACTTTCTTATTTCACTGGCGGGATCCCAACCTTTTATGCCTGCTTTCATTATTTTCTTGCTGGTCTTTTTAATCCGCTCGACTGCTTTTTTTCTCCTGTCAAAATACTCTTCTGCCATAAGAACTTTAAAATAATTATCTATTGCTTCCAGAAAAAACTGGCTTCTTTTTATTTTTTTTCTTTCTTTGTATCTGTCAATTTCTTCCAGGACTTCATCAGGTATTGATAATAGGATTTTTGCCATGGTTTTCGCTCCATATTATATAATTTATTTATATCTTATTATATATAAAAAGATATAAATAAATAATATATTTAGCATTAATTTATCTTGACTTTGTCAGTTAGCGCCAACCTTACTCTCTATAAACATTAAAATCCCACACAAAACAGACATTTTTACCCTAAATTAACAAAAATTGAATAATTTAATTTTCCTTAAATTTTATATTTTATCTACTTTCTTTTATTGGTAAATTTCTAAATCCTCCGTTTGTATAACAGTTTACAAACAGTATTTGCAACGTTACTGAAAGCAATTTCCATAAGTGTAACTTCTATAGGACAATTAAACCAATCATGTTCCCAGCATATAAGAGATGTGACCGAAGGGAGCAATGTCCTGATGGCAAGGGCGTAAGCCCATAGCGTATATGCTGTGTTATATTACCGTATTTTGCCCAAATATTTTCAGGCAAATTCAAAGATGACGAGAGCTGTAAGGATATTCTTGATTTGTTAATCATTTCCCACAGCACTTTTTATATTTTAGCCCTGTACCACACGGACATGGGTCATTTCGCCCAATCTTTTGACCAATTTTTCTGAATTCTGCCATTTTCCACGCCTTAAATCTGTCAAGTTGCTTTTCCATATCTAAATCATATTCCCATTTTTGATTATAAATCTTAAAATCTAAAGACCGACTGCCCTTTTTGTCTACATTAACAGTTACAAGTATCCATTCCTCAAATCTTGTTTGATACATTTTCAGTCTGCAATGACGGTTAAATTTATTCCAGGAATCAGGTTCCCTATTTGTGCTGACCGAGAACATCAACCCCATCTTCAACTCATTAAAATACATCGTAAAATCATGGTCTCGGCCATCTTTTTCCGAAGTTTCTCTTGCTTTTTTCAGATTATCCAAAATCGACTGTTGTGTCTCAGAATCAAAACTGAGTAAAGTCGTCGTTACTTTCGTAAATCTGTCTTTACCTGTTGATTCGAGTTTAGTTATAAGATCCTTATATTCTTCAAAAATTTTTAATCTTGGCTTTTTGCCACTCGAAACCCTACCGGCAACATAATCATAATATCTATCCAAATCTTCCGTATAGGCATGGGGAATGTATCTATCAAGATTTTGTAATACCCCCTCTTCAAAGTAGAGCCCCTCATAAAAATAAAACATTAAGAAGTCCAGCTCGTCCATCGTATAAAACTGGGGATAATCATTTGCTTTAATTCTTCTTTGCAAAAAGTGCATGAATTCAGAAGGAAACTCAATTAACTCAGATACAACCCTTAAGTCATTTATGAATACCGACCAAGGCCATTCTTTGCCCTCAATGAGATTAAAACTTTTTAGAGAATTCAAACGAATAGAAAGTTGAGCAAGATTTTGAAGAGTAATATTAAAAAGATAAATGTTTTTATATTTATACTTATGCTTAAGAAACACAGCCTTTGATCTATCTTCATACTCAAATACGGGTTCGGGAGCATCTTTTATAAATCGTTTTGTACGCAAAGCTTGCTTATAGGCATTGTCTATAAGTTCGGCTACCTCTCTCTTCATTCTTTCTAGACCGCCACGTCTTGCCAATGTAGAAAGCTCTCCTGCTTTCGCCTCAATAATGAGCAAATTCTCATCGTATAATATTAAACCATCTGTTTCTACACGCTTTCTTTCGCCATCTTCTTCTATGTAATAAAATAACTTCCCAAACACTTCCGCCCCAGGAAGAATATTCTTCAAGTATTCAAGAGCCTTGTTCTCAAGATACTCCGCACGCTTCTTCTGATAATTACTCTGATAATAGCTGTCATCTTTATCCTGAATCCAGTTTTCTAAGATATTACCTATGTTCCTAAATAAGACCTGAGGAGAGAAACAATAGAATTTTCCATTATCCTCTATAATGGGACTACTATAAATAACTGAGTCATTTGTAGGCCAAGCAGGATACTTTTCCAATGTTGCAAACGAAGAATTATCCCCAAAACGAGAGCTTAATACTTTGAGTAACTTCACGGGTACACTCTCAGTAGGATGAATCTCGAACGGACTCCTATTGATGTTATGATATATCTCATCAAGTCTTTTCTTTTTCTCCTGAACAATTGGTAAGGCAAGATACTTCTTACGGCAGTCGTCAATCGAAGAAAAACTATCTAAATCTTCCTTATCTACAAATTCCTTAAACAACTCATGCAGTTCGTGCAATAGAGACATAATTTCAGTCTGTTGCCGCAAATTATTAAGTAATTGTTCCCCTATCTCTTGAATAGCTGAGACCACCTGACCGGAATCAAAACCATAATATTTCTCAAAAAATGAATCATGGCTCCTAAAAATGTCTCTTATCATATCCACATGATGCTCTAGAAAGCTATCACCGCGAATGAACAAATACCTTGATATCGAAGTAAACCGCAATTCTTCCTCGACCTTATTCCGTTTACCCTCTACAACCTCAGACCCAAAATACCACAAAACATCATTAAAAATCTCTCCCAGCAAACTATTGAATTTATCAATCGCCTCTTTAGTGGCGTGGGGGAGCCCCTCTTTACGATTCTGGCTCAAAACAAGACTTTGAGCGTATTCAACATAACATTCCCTTCCTTTGTAAGTGGTTTCCTTATACTCTTCAGGGTCAGTAAAACAATTCTTGGCTGAAACACTTGCTAGAAGCTCAAGAGGCTCAAATTGTTCAACTAAAGATAATGTTTTGCCAATTTTTTTATCAATCGCTTCCTTAAATTCTGGACGTTCACTCCTAACCCTCTCTTTGAATTTCTCAAACTGCCCTGGCTCCCAGCGAGAGCTCATCCGAACAAATCGTCCTATACGCTCTACCTTAAGAGGTCCATAACTAAACCCTTCGTAATCCTTCGGATTAATTTTACTTTTCTTTTTTTTACTCATAATTCTTTTTATCATATTTCTTTGTTTAGCCATGGACAATCACACTTCTTATTAGGGCAAAATATGTCGTATAACTTAAAATAATAGAATAATACTTCATTTATGTCTTAAATTAAAATATTTTGTGAACTATTTCATTCATACACAACTCTAAGTGAAGTTTCAAATTGTAACTTTTTACTATTTTCACCTGATTCTATATAAACTAAAATTTCTTTAATCTATCTAATATCTCCCTATCTAACATGTCTAACATGGGTTTAAGAGAAAAGAGGCCAGAAAAATCTTTTACATGCCTACTTTCTCTGAAACTTTAAACCAGTATTCAAATAGTTCCTTTTCCAATTTTTGATAATCATTATACTTTCCCGATATCGTCACCCAGAATCTGCTACTATGCTTCTTTTCGGTAACATGAACAAGTTCATGAAAAATTATATATTCTATTAAATACCCTGGTAAATATTTCATAAATTTATTAGCTGTTAAATTTCTAACTTGGCTTAGACTTGCCCACTTTGTTCTCATTTTTCTAAAATAAACCTGTTTTATCTTTATTTCCAAATCACAAGATATTTTTTTTACAACACTGTATATTAGTTTTTTAAATTCTTCATAAGATCTCTCAACCAATTCTTTATTTTTTGCATTATCAAGACATTCTTCTATAAAATTAATCTTTTTAAAAATCCAGCTCTTGTGCTTTTCGTAAAGGATATTAGGGTTATAACCAAATGGGAGAACAAAAAGAGTCTTACCTGTCTTTAACTCCACTCTTGGATACTTTATATCTCTATAAGAAACCTTATAATTTAAAGAACTTTCATATTCCATAATTTTTAATTTGCTCTATAAGTTTTTTATATAACTCATCCATTTCTTCTAAAGTAATGCCATACTTTCTTTTAAGGCCTCTGGTAAATTTCCTGACTTCTCTTTCTACGTTTTTCTCCTCTGTTGGTTGATTAAACCATCCGGGAAATAAATGAATTTTTAGTTTATTTGAAATATCTTCTATTTCGTTTAACAGTTCATCTTTTTTACCAAATTTTTCTTCCAGGACCAGCAGCAGAGAATATTCAAGATCAGAAAAGCCTATCATCCTCTGTCTATCGCTAAGACTGTTTATTTCATTGATTATATCCTTACCTTCTGTATATATTCTCTTGTAATCCTTTGTTTTTTCTTTCCACAACTCAAGTAGTCTTTCCACTCTCTCAACTAAAGATTCGTAAATAGGATTTTTATGTCTCTCAACAAGGATTAGTTTATTTAATGTAAAAAGTATGTTTGCAGCTTTTTCCTCTTTACTCTTAACTTTTTCTTCAAGTTCTTCAAGATATTTTTGGTCAAAAGAAACTTTAGGAAGTTCTGTTTCTAAGCTTTTTATTTCTGTAGATTGATGAATAAATTTAACAGTTTTATCAAAATATTTTTCCACATATTCTTCAACCGGTGATTCCTGGGCTACTATTTTCATATAATAAGTATAAACAGCCGAAATCCATTTATAATCCTCTAAATATTCAATCTTTATCTCTTCTGAACCAAGTATTTCAAAAATTTTTCTCAAATTTTTATATTTAGCAATAAATTCTTTTTCTTTTGCCTTCTCAGTAGTTAATAGCTCAACAGCCTTTAGTAATGTTTCTCTTTCATAATTTTTGGGTAATTCTTCAAATATTTCAAAAATCTCCTTTATAAGATTTTTAAACTCTTCCTCTATATTTTCATAGCTAAAGAGTGCACATTTTATGTCTTCCTCACTATAAATCTCAAAGGCTCTTTTAATTTCCTTTAGGACTCCAACATAATCAATAATAATTCCTGCTTCCTTTAGGTCCTTATAAGGCCTGTTTGTTCTTGCAATTGCCTGCAGGAGTCTGTGTTCTTTAAGAGGCTTATCAAGATACATAACCTCAAGTTTTGGAACATCAAATCCTGTAAGCAGCATATCGGTAACAATTAATATTTTTGGATACTCATCATCCTTGAATTTATCAATTATGTCTTTCCTAATATCCCCAACATCTTTAGTCCCAAATCTTACCTGCATTTCAGCAACCCTTTCAACTAAAACCTTCTCATCACCTCTATTGTAGGTCATTACCACTTCGGAGTATTTTGGTGATAAAAATTTATCCAGTTCTTTTTTATATATGTCGCATGCTATCCTGCTAGCTGCAACTACCATAGCTTTAAATTTACCATCTACATTTTCTTTAAAATGGTTCGCAATATCTTTGGCTACTAAGTTAATTCGCTTTTGATTTTCAAGTAACAGTTTTATTGTGGTAAGTTTCTCTTTAATTCTTCCTTCAACCCTTTCACTTATATCTTCAGGAAGTTCATCAAGCTCTGAATCCAAAAAATCTTTAAGCATATCTTTTTTTAAATGAACCTCTTCTATAAGCCTTGGCTGGTAGACTATTTTTACTGTAAATCCGTCTTTTATAGAGTCAGCTATAAAATACCTATCAAGGTAAAGCTCATCCGGTGGATAACTAAATTCAAGGTATGTATCCCTTTGTTCTTTTGATATTGGAGTTCCTGTAAAAGCAAAGAAAAAAGCATTTCTAAAAATACTTTTCATTTGAGCAGCAAGCAGTCCATATTGAGTTCTATGACCTTCATCAATAAAAACTACTACATTTTTTCTATTCATTATTGTCTCTTTAAATTTAGAAATTTCTTCAAGTTCCTTCTGAAGGTGGCTGAGCTCTTCAGGCTTAAATTTGTGAATAAGGGTTATGAAGATTCCTCTTTTACCCCTGAAGTCGTCATATTTTAAAATTCTTTTAAGAGTTTTAGCTGAATCTATAATTTCTGTTTTTTCAATATCTAAAAAATTAAATTCATCACTGAGCTGTCTCTCTAGTTCAATTCTATCTACAATAAAAAATATAGAAGGATTCTCAAGCTTATTTAAATAATAAAGCTTACTTGCTGCAAATATCATAGTAAAAGTTTTACCACTTCCCTGCCAGTGCCATATAAGGCCTCTTTTTTTTTCTTCTTCTCCTGCTAAATTTTTATTTACCCTTTCTACTATTTTATTAGATGCTATATATTGCATATATCGGGCTACTACTTTACTTGCTTCTTCTCTTTCAATTCTTAAGAAAATATAATTTTCGATAATATCTAAAAGAGTACCGCAGGAAAGCATATCCACAGCTGAATCAATTGCATCTTTTCCTTCACAACGCCACAAATGAGTTAAAATCTCATCTTTCCAGGTTACAATTGGAAAATATCGTGCAGCAACCTCAGCAACAACTCCAATCTGAATATATTTATAAAGTTCAGGAACAGTGTTTTTGTAATCAATAATTTGCCTATAAGCTGTATACCAGCTTTCAGATATAATCAGTGGATTTTTACACTCAATATTTACAAGAGGAATACCGTTTACGTAGAGTACAATATCTACTCTTATAAAATCCCTGCCATGATAATAAACCTGTCTTGATACTATAAATTCATTGCTATTAGTATTTTGAAAATCAAAAAGTTTTACATATTTTATTACTTTTTCTTTCTCAAACTTAATCGGAATACCAAATTTATAGTAGTTTAGGATAGCTTTTGAACCTTCTATACCGGTACCGGTAAGTTTTAGCATATTTATTACTTTATTTATCTCTTCGTTTCCAATTCCAGATTTCTTATTGATATTCTTAAGACTTCTTGACAAAGATGGGATAAGCAAAGGCTCTTCATAGCTTATTCTTTCAAGACTATCAGCAGTGACAAATTTCCAGCTCTTTTCTTCAAGCTTATTAATTATGTAGTCTTCAAGATTTTTTTCTATAAAGTTCATATCATGCCTCCAGTTTTACTCTCTTTCTTCCTGTAAGTAGGTCATTCATTAGTCCTTTTTTTACCCTTCCCAACTTTTCTTTTTTCTCCTTCAAAAGCTTCATTCTTTCATCTACTTTAGAAAGGATCTCTGCAATTTTTTTCTGTTCCGGAAGAGGAGGGAGAAGAATTTCTGAATTTTTTATTTGATTAGGACTCAAATTCCCTTGTGCACTTTGTCCAATGTTTCTAAATACAAATTTCTTAAAAGTATCTAATTGGGACAGATAATAAAAAAATTCTTGTGTAACTTTTTCTGGAGACAGAATTTTGAATTTACCTACTCGCTGATTTACTAAAGCCAGACATAGATCTTTATCTACAACGGAAACCTTCCCTGTAGTAGCTCCAGAAAGTGCTATAAGAACATCACCATGATGTAATTGAAAATCAGGAAGTTTTTCATAAAAATCTTTTGAAACATAATCCGTTTCTTCATCAATTATAATTGAACCTTTTTGTAGATTCCCTATTTTTATTATTGGGGTGCCGTTAGATTTATCAGATAAAAAATCCTGTCGTTTGAATGCATAACCACTATACATATCTATATAGTCTCCCAATCGTACAACTTCCCACTCCTTCGGTATCCTCCCTATTTTCGTATCCTTAAAGTTCTTATGCCCTATTCCTTTGATTAAAAGCTCTTGCATCAACTCTTTTTTTAGTCTCTCCGTCTTAGCTATAGTTTCATTTACTTCCTCAATGGCTTGATCTACGGTTGAGAGAACCTCAGCTATTTTTTTCTGCTCACATAGAGGAGGGAAAGGTACAATAAAATCTTCTAATGTTTTTTTTGACAATTCTTTGAAAGTACTTCCACTACTTGAATGCTCTAAGAAAGATTTTTTACTCAATAAATAATATGTATAAAATATTGGATTAATTTCTTTTATACTTTTTGGTATTAATCCCTTACATCCTTGATTAAAGGTTGTTTTGCCTTTAACTATAACAACGTAACCAACTGGTGCCCTTGTGGATATTATAATCGATCCATTAGGCATGAGAGTTAAATTTGTTTCTTTTAATCCTTTCTCTGTAATCTTTCTTTCGCTATTTTCAATGAGTAGTCTTCCATTCAATTTACCCATATCAGCGGGTGTAATCCAATTAATATGCCCATTATTCCAATATTCTTTTTGTTTTGTTGAAGGCGTTGTACCAGTTTTAATTTTAAACAAATCACCAATTTTTTTTACCTTCCACTCTTTTGGTATTTTACCTATTTCTGTTTCTTTAAATTCCTGCTTATTCATTTTTTACTCTCTAAATTCCTCAATCTATCGTTTTATCTAGCCTCAAATGACAAACCCACTGAACCAGCACATAGTATGTTTCTTTACCCTTTTTGTCACATAAGTGTCACATTTCTGACACATTTATTATTATGAAATCTTTTATCACATTAAAATCTCAAGGGTTTAATTCTTAAAATCATTTTTATTGTCTTAAAGTCTACTAATCGTGAACCTAATCGTGAACCTAATCGTGAACCCATTTTATATAAGTTCATATTTAATACTTCTCCCCTTTCCCACCTTTTTTAACACCTTCATTTCCATTAATTTAGATATTTCATCCAATGCTGCTCTATTAGAGATATTAAACATCTTTCTAATATCACGATTAGCTATTCCCCCCTTTCCAACTATCCACTCCACAATTTTCATCTGCCTATTGTTAAGAGCTATTTGTCCTCTTTCTTTCAAAAACTTAATTCCCTTACTTAATCCAATAACCTTATCCTTAACAGCTTTTATACTTACAGCTACTCCATCGGTAAAATATTCTAACCAATTAGTAAGATCCAATGTGTCCTGATTAACACTTTTTAGTGCATCATAATAACTACGCCTATCGTGATCATAGTAATCATCAAGGGTAAAGAATCTTTTAACATCAAACCCTCTCTTATATAATATCAGAGTTGCCATAATTCTGGCTGTTCTGCCATTTCCATCTATGAAGGGATGTATTCGCACAATCTCATAATGTGTTATCCCTGCATGAATAACTGAATCAATTTCAATAACTTCTTTTGAGTTAAACCAATTAAAAAAATTATCAACCAGTAAAGAAACTTTATCCGTAGAGGGAGGCTCAAATATAACCTCACCGGTAAATCTGTTTCCTACTACGACTATGCGGTTTCTAAATACACCCTCATCCTTTGGATTTTCCAGGGTTTTATTTGTTACTATTTTATGAACCTTAAGAAAGTCTTTTACAGTAAAAGGATTTCTTTTTGCAAACTCGGGTACCATTTCCAGCGCTTTTAAGTAATTTAAAACTTCCTGTTTATCCTTTCTTTTAACTATTAAATCCCTGCCTTCTGCAAGGTTACTTACTTCTTCAAGGGAGAGTGGATTACCTTCTATGGCTGTTGAAGAATGCGCACTTCTAAGTATTGCTTCCCTTCTTAAGGAAACTTCCCATTTCGGAATTAAAGGAGCATTCAGAACTATTGCTCTTGACTCAGCAATAAGAGTTAAATTCTTGATTATTTTATTTGTAAAGCGAAAATTTGGTTTAAACATCATTTATTTTTAATTTATCCAGGTAATTTGCAATCTTCTTTTCAGTTTCTAAAAGCTTTTCATTAATCTTATGAATATCCCGCCATTCTTTTACTATGTCTATCTCTTCAACCTCTTCCTCCGGAAAGGCATAAAGAGTTACATTAAGGTTATAATCATTTTCTTTTATCTTTCCTTTGCCTATGAGCTTTGAGAATCCATCAATTTCCTTACTACTTTTATATGCCTCAACTATTCTATTTATATTCTTTTCCCCCAGGTGATTAAGCTTTCTTACCTCAGGATGCTGCTCAAACTCCCTGCTGGCATTTATAAACTGAATCTTTCCTTTTTTAAAGCCAGGCTTATTTTTATTTAAAACAATTATTGCTCCGGGCGCTCCTGTGTTATAGAAAAGCTTTTCTGGCAGAAGAATAACGGTTTCTATTAAATCATCTTCCTCTATTATCTTTGATCTTATTATTCTCTCCTTGCCGCCTCTAAACAAGCATCCATTGTCTATAACCACTCCGACTCTTCCAGTTTTATCTTTTGCTGATGCTAACATATGTTCAATCCACGCCCAGTCTGCAGACTGTCCGGGCGAAAATCCATATTTGAATCTTTCCGACCAAAACTCTCCTTTCCTTAAAACTTCCTCATCATATCCATCCTGATTCCATGGAGGATTGGCTATCACAACGTCAAATTTTTTAACCTCACCGGACTCCTCTTTAAACTTGGGATAAAGTAAGGTATCGCCTAATCCAAGCTTGGCATTTCTTATATCATGGATATATAAATTCATATTAGCTAAGGCTAATGTTTTGTGATTTGCTTCCTGACCAAAAAGAAAAAGTTTATTAGCAGAGTCTTTATCAATAGTCTCCTCTATGTGTTTATACGAACTTATAAGCATCCCTCCTGAACCACAGGCAGGATCATAAACACTCTCGCCAGGTTTAGGATCAAGCATTTCAACTATTAGTTTTATAACTTCCCTTGCTGTATATACTTCTCCTTCTTTGGCTTTTTGGGGTGCAAAATATCTTAAAATCCACTCATAAGCATCCCCGAGAATATCAGGAGAAACATGCTGAAGTGATTTTTCACTGAATAGTTCAATCAATTGCCTCAAAATTTCTGCATTTTCTCTACTAGTTGTAAACTGAACAAAATCAATATTTTCAAACACACTTCTTAGATCAGGATTTTTTTCTGCAAGAGTTTTCATTGCAGTAGAAAAATTTTCAGGAACTCTTGCAGGATCCTTTTTTCTTAAACTATCCCATAAAAAATCTTCTGGAATGTTAAAGTCATGATATATAGAATTTTTAGCCTCTTTTTTTGCTTCTTCTTTGCTAAGACCATCAGCAATAGCTTCATCATACGCAGTTTTGAATTCCATCGCCCACTTATCGCTTATTCTTTTATAAAACAGCATCACCAATATAAAAGTATAATCGACCCTTGTTCTTATAAGATCTGCGGCAGATTTTAATATACCCTCAAGTTCACCCCTTGTTAATTTTTTCTTATCAAAGGATAATTTATCAGAAATCATTTCTTTTTTACTTTTAAGCTTATAAATTCTTTTTCTTGCATCATTGGGATCAAATTCTACTTTAAGCATCCCTTCCTTTCTAAGTTCAGATAAGACTACATTGACCTCATCTTTAGCATCTTTTATTTTTTTACTAAGTACGGTAGCTGCTTCTTCAAAACGGAATGGGGATGACTGAAATGATTGCCATAAAATTTCATATCTTTTATTAATCCAATCTGGTAACATAATTTTTGATTGCTTTCTGTTTAATTTGATAAATTATATAAGTATATTTAATTAAACTTATTTTATAAGCTTTTGTTTTAGAAGTCAATACAAATTTTGATTTTTATTTCTTTTCGATCACTTACCTAAAATGCTTCGGTCTTTATTTTATTAAAGTTATTTAAAAATCCAAAAAATACCATAAAAAACTCTCTATAGATATTTTATAAAATTGAATGATGTATTACCGCAGAAGATGAATATATAAAGAATTACCGAAAATCATGAGCAGAACTAATTAAGAAAATTTATGAGGTAGATTTCTGATATACCCCAGGTGCCGGGCTGATATGAGAATTATTGTATTTACTTAAAGACTATAAGGTTGTTAAGAAAATACTAGATTATCTTGGAATATATAAATTTAAAAGAGATAAGCCCCTACCAAGAGTGCTAGTAGAAGCTGATATATTTAATGACTACATGTTTGATGACTATATAGATACTGAATATATGGATTTTTAAAGGAAAATAAGATTTCCTGATTAAAGACTGCCCTAAAACAGTATTAAATCCTTTAAAGTTTTAATAACTCAATTATCTTAACTGCTCTTACCGGCCACTTATTTTAAAAATCCCTTATTTTCAATAATATAAATGGAAAATTCCGGGTAAATACTTGCTTTATACTTATGGGATTTGAAAGCAAATTCTTATTGAAAATTTATTCCCTTTTCACGCTCCAGGTACCTATATAACCTGCGGACATAGAATATTCTCCACTCATCTGATTACCATTTTCAGAAACTGTACCTTCAAAATCAATTATTACCGTTGACCCGTTACCTCCTATAGCCATATCAAAAACTACATCATTACCCTCCATACTTCCTGACATGGTAGTGTCTTGACTATACGAAAATGTGATGCTGGTGAAAGTCATATCACCACTCAAGGAGCTGTTAATCTGAGTAAGATTGGCTGTCAGTGTCCCTTCTTCACCCTCGTCGCTCCTCCACCAGTCTCCACTTCACTTACTAGTAACATCAATAACCTCCTGACTTAGTGTAGTTGTTAACGGTGCAGAATAGATTGCCAGCAAAACAGAACACCAATAGAGAAAAATGCCAACAGAAACCACTTCATAGCTTCATACAAGGTAATCTCCTTTGACTTTGTATTTCTTCTCTCCGAACAGCCCATTAAATATCCTATTCTTTTTACTTCTATATATTTACAACCAGTTACGTGTAATGTATGCGATTTAACGAAGTCGACGTTAATCGATTCGGATAGAGAAACCTGAAAGGTTTCGAAACTGCTAAATCATTGTTAATTGAGTGCGATAGCACTTAGTCAGAGCGTACATCTTTTCCAAAGGAAAAACTGGCGAGAGTAAAAATAGGTATCAACCGAAAAATAATATTAAAGTTTTTTTGATAATTCTTCATAAGCAGTAATAATGAAAGGCATTTGTGGATCTATTGTTTTCATTTCTACATTTGTAAGAGGGTTATGTGCAGAAGTGTCACCTAAAAATTTTATTCCTTCAATCTCTTTTGCTGTTTTGGGCATTAAAAATGGTTTTCCTTGAAATTTGTTTGTTGTAGCTCGATTGAGCATAATTTTCAAACCAACAAGATCCCCTTTTTTATCTTTCAATTTATCTAACAAATTATTTTTAGCAAATGTCAAATATATCAATTTTTCTAAAATTTTTCTTAGCATGAATGCGGTACAAGTTCCACTTTCTCCATAAACAAAATTAATATCTTTGATCTCAGTTTCAAAATCCTTGCCCATTACCTTAATGAGTTGTTTAGAAAATATCTGTTCAGGTATAGAAGTTTTACCAGTAAGATTGAATTCGACTTGTTTTTTATCAACCCAATTAGGAAACCAGTATTTTTTCTTGTTTCTCCCCTTATCAACAATTTTCACTTTTACTATATCTTCTTTAAGTAATGGCTCCATTAGTGAAGTGAGGTTACTTACTTTAATATTCTTTCCAGGACCTTCATTTAACAAATGAGTTAGTTCTTGCGAAGATAAAACATTAATAAAATCTCCATCCTTAAGTAATTTACAAACTCTATATGTGAAACTATCTTTATTGGATAAAAATTTTTCACATTTCCGTAAAATTGAACTTTTCATACTCATGTTTATATCTTCATATACAACCAATTCTTAGACGAAGAACCGTCAGATTTAGTATTTGTTCTTCTTAGAATTCCTTTGCGAACAATTTTCCTTAAAGGGAGTGTCAGATCTGAAGCTTTCAAATGATAATCCTTTGTTTTTAATTCTGATACAATTTTACCTATATTACGTGGAACATTAAAAAATCCTTCTTCAGCTAGTAAAACAACCTTCTCTATCGTGCTACTAGGTTTATACCATTTTCCATTCTTAGAAGTAGACTTTGACGTTTTTTTGCCTTCAATTGCTGTGATTCTTTTTTCATGATTTTCCAATATTTTCTTAATTTCAGGATCTATTTTTTATCTCTCCTTCCTTTTCTTTATTCTCAATTAAATCTAAAAACTTTAGCCATCTTAAATAAAGCCTTCCTACCTGGGTTATTGAACTTTCTTTTGTGGCTCTTGCATTTGTATGAAAGCAGAATATTTTACCAGCTTTTAAAGGATTTATCTGTTCTTCTGAATTTATTTCCTTTACTGCTTCTTTATTACCGCTTACCGCTATGAATAATTTTTTGAGAATCTGCTTAGCATTTCTATCATAAACAATATTCCTTGCTTCATCTGTTACATTTATCTGCCCGTCAATAAGATTGAGGATTTTTAAATCATGGATAGAGTTATTTACAGTCCCTTTCTTTTTATCTACAACTCCAGCAATATCTTCTGCAGAAGATTTTTTACTGGAAAAAATCCCCTTTAAAACGGTGATATTTTCTTCCGGACCTAGAAAAAGTGTCGTTTGTTCATTCATTCTTGGTACCCTCTAATTCAATTAAGAAAGCCTTGACTGTGTATGGGGTAATTTTATAGATGCCTCTTTGTGGCGAAAGTATTTTTTTAGCATCCTTCAAATCCTTAAGCCTAGCTCTAATAACGGCATCTTTTTCTTTTAGTATATTTGATAATTCCTTTGCGGAAACTTCTTCTGATATAACCTTTTCTCTTCCTAGTTTTTGCTGTAATTTGTTAGCTAGATATCTCGCACTTAATACTAGCATTATTTTCTGAGGAATGATTAGAGAAGGTTTCTGAATAACGACAAATCCTTCCTCATCGATTTTACAAAATTGCAATAATTTACTCACTAATTGCTTTATATCTACATGTTCCATGTCTTCTTTCAATATTAACTGCTTTTCCAAATCTTCTAACTCTTTAGTCATTTTATCTTCCTCAAGTATTTTGAACAAGTAAAGTATACTGCTTATCTTTATAAATATATTAACTACCTGGGATATTATATATAATATGTTTATTTATGTCAAATTTATACTTAAATACGTATATTTGCTAAAATGATAATATCCAACTGGATTATCCTTGAATATATGAATTTAAAAAAGATAGGCTCCATCGAAGATATTGGCAGTATCTGATATATTTAATGACTGGTGGTGTGATGATTATATTAATACTGAATACATAGAATTTAAATTAAGGTGATATCTGTTTTATATATGTATCCATAGAAAGCAAATTCTTATAAATTTCATACCCCTATTTATTCTTCTCCACATGCATCAATCCGTATATAATGCTATCTTCCAGTGCCTGCCAGCTGGCTTCAATTATATTCTCAGATACCCCTATGGTTCCCCAGCTTTTCTCACCGTCCGATGATTCAATTAAAACCCTTACCACTGCTCCGGTACCCTTTTTCTCATTCAGTACCCTAACCTTAAAGTCCGTAAGGGTAATCTTTGATAGTGCAGGATAACAGCTTTCAATTGCTTTTCTTAAAGCTCTGTCCAGGGCATTAACCGGACCATTGCCCTCTGCGGTTTCAATAATCCTATTCCCATTTATCTGCACTTTCACTGTGGCCTCAGACATCATGCTGCCGTCTTCCTTCTTCTCATTTAATACCCTGAAGCTTTCCAGTTTAAAAAATTTCTTCTTTACTCCGGTAACTTCCTTAACCAGCAATTCGAAACTCCCGTCGGCAGCCTCAAACTGATAACCTTTATGTTCCAGATTCTGAATCCTGTTTAAAATCTCACTTACCTTCTTTAAATCATCTTCCAGATTAACTCCAAATTCCTTTGCCTTAATAATTATGGATTTTTTACCGGAAAGCTCTGAAATAAGTATCTCTCTTGTGTT
>JADHVM010000013.1 GCA_016783985.1 Actinomycetota bacterium | reverse complement strand
TAATCAAACTCTATACCTTGACCTATTCTATTTGGCCCACTACCTAAAATGATTATTTTCTTTTTACTTGAAGGTTTTATTTCACATTCCGACTCGTATGTTGAATAATAATAAGGCGTGTAAGCTTCAAATTCAGCAGCACAAGTATCCACTGTCTTAAAAGTAGCATTTATTCCTAACTCTTTTCTTAAAGACCTTACTTCATTCTCACTGCATTTACATAAAAAAGAAATTTGAATATCCGAATATCCCAATCTTTTAGCTTCATGTAATTTCTCTTTTTTAACATTCTTAATACTGTCTGATTTAAACTCTTTCTCAAAATCAACCAGTTGTTTAATATTATTTAAGAACCAGGGATCTATTTTCGTACTATTAAATATCTCTTCTACACTTTTGCCAATTTCAAAAGCATACTTTATATAAAAAACTCTATCCTGGTTTGGAATTGATAATTTATCGTAAAGCAATTCCTCTTTTATATTATCTCTTCCATCAAATCCAAGGCCATACCTATCTATTTCTAAGGACCTGATAGATTTTTGAATAGCTTCTTTAAATGTCCTACCAATTGCTAAGACCTCGCCGACTGACTTCATCCTTGTAGTAAGACTTGCATCAGTTCCAGGGAACTTCTCAAAAGTCCACCTTGGAAATTTTACAACCACATAATCTATCGATGGTTCAAAACAAGCAGGTGTTTTCCTTGTAATATCATTTGGAATTTCATCCAGTGTATAACCAACAGCTAATTTTGTTGCAATTTTTGCAATTGGATATCCAGTTGCTTTAGAAGCTAAAGCACTGCTTCTTGAAACCCTTGGGTTTAATTCAATAACTGCTACTTTCCCATTTTTTGGATTAACCGCAAATTGGATATTTGATCCCCCTGCATTAACTCCTATTTCTCTCATTATTTTAATACCAGCATCTCTTATATTCTGATATTCTTTATAAGTTAAAGTTTGAGCAGGAGCTACACATATACTATCACCTGTATGAACTCCCATTGGATCAAAATTCTCAATAGAACATATAATAATTACATTATCATTTTTATCCCGCATCATCTCCAATTCAATCTCTTTCCACCCTGCAACTGATTTCTCAACTAATACCTCAGATTTTGGTGAAAAGTCTAAACCCCTTGTAACTATTTCTATAAATTCATCCTTATTAAAAGCTACACCACCTCCTAATCCACCTAAAGTATAGCTTGGCCTGACTACTAACGGGAATTTTAGTTTTTTGCTAAATTCCAGAGCTTCCTTTAAACTATGTGCATAACCACTTGGGGGAACATAAAGATTAATATTCCTCATTGCTTTTTTAAATTCTTCCCTATCTTCAGCTTTATTTATAATATCTATATCTACACCAATAAGTTCTACTCCATACTTATCTAAAATTTTTTCTTTTGATAAAGCTGCAGCCATATTTAATCCTGTTTGTCCTCCTAAAGCAGGCAGCATTGCGTCTGGTCTTTCCCTTTGAATTATTTTTTCTACAAAATCAGGGGTTAGCGGCTCTATATAAGTTTTATCTGCAAATTCAGGATCTGTCATAATAGTTGCAGGATTACTGTTAACAAGCACAACATTATAACCTTCTTCTTTTAAAACTTTACAAGCTTGTGTGCCCGAGTAATCAAATTCACAAGCCTGCCCAATAACTATCGGTCCCGAACCTATTATTAAAACTTTCCTTATATCTTTTCTTCTTGGCATAAACCAGCCTTTCTTCTAATTATTGAAATCTTTAATTAAATCTTCAAATTTTCTAAATATATGTCTTGAATCATGCGGCCCTGGTTTTCCTTCAGGATGATGCTGTACTGTAAACACGCTAATATCAGGATATTCTAATGCTTCAATTGTATTATCATTTAAATTTATATGCGTTACTGCATATTTGGTTTTTTTAATATTCTCAAGTGAATCTTTCTGTACTGAAAACCCATGATTTTGTGCAGATATCTCAACCCTGCCTGTCCTCAAATCCTTAATTGGATGGTTCCCTCCATGATGACCAAATTTAAGTTTATAAGTACTTGCGCCAAGGGCTAAAGCCATCAATTGATGACCCAGGCAAATACCAAATATTGGTTTTTTACCTATTAATTTTGATATATTTTTAATTGCATACTTAACTGCTGCAGGATCTCCTGGTCCATTTGAGAGAAGAATTCCATCTGGCTTATATTTTAAAATTTCACTAACACATGTTGAAGCAGGTACTACAATCACCTTGTAACCACTCCAATCCAAACATTTTAATATTCCTCTTTTTATCCCAAAATCTATAGCAACAATAGTATATTTATAATCTTTTTTTCGAGTATTATATATATATGGCTTATCGCAAGTAACATATTTTGCAAGGTCTCTTCCTTTAATATCAGGGTAACTATCTAATTTTTCCCTTAGCTCTCTCTCATCCTCAGTTACTGTAGAAATTATTCCTTTCATTGCACCCTTGCATCTTATATGCTTTGTTAATTGCCTGGTATCTATTTCAGATAGTCCTACGATATTATATTTCTTTAAATAATCTCCAAGACTTCCTTCTGCTCTCCAATTACTATAATAATCAAAATATTCTTTAACTATAATTCCTTTAATTTGTATTTTTCCAGATTCCACATCTTCGCTATTTACTCCATAGTTCCCAATCTGAGGATAAGTCATTGTAACAATTTGCTCACAGTATGAAGGATCTGTTAATATTTCCTGGTAACCCATCATTGAAGTATTAAAAACTACTTCTCCAATTGCTTCACCCCAGTGACCAATATTTTTCCCTTTAAATATTTTCCCATCTTCTAACATTAATGTTGTCTTCAATATTTATTTTCACCCCCAATAATTTTTTCTTTACACTTAAAAAATTAACCACTTTTAAAAACCAATTTACCATTATTTATTGTATAAACTACTTCACCAAAAAGACTCTCTCCAATAAACGGGCTGTTTACACTTTTAGATATAAAATCCTGTTTTCCAATTTTATTGATTTTATCTGGATTAAAAATTGTGATATCTGCTTTATTTCCAATCTTAAGACTCCCGGACTCTATGTCTAATATATTTGAAGGTGATGATGTAAAAAGTGATATTACATCTGGCAGCTTAATTCCTTCCTGTTTATATAACTTTGTATAACAGGCACTAAATAATGTTTCCAGGCCTATTGCGCCAAATGAAGCTTCTTTAAATGTAGTATTTTTTTCAGTTTCAAGATGCGGTGCATGATCACTTGCAACTGCATCAATTACACCTTCTTTAATACCAGCAATTATGGCCTCCCTGTCCTCTTCACTTCTTATTGGAGGCTTTACTTTAAAATTAGTATTAAAATCAGATAGACAACTATCATCGAAAAATAAATGATGCGGCGTTACATCACAGGTTATATTTACATCATTTTCCTTAGCCTTCTTAATCATCTTTACTGAATTTTTAGAACTAACATGTGTTATATGAATCCTTGCACCTGTATATTTTGCAAGTATTATATCTCTTGCTACAACTAAGTCCTCACTCAAATACGAAATCCCATCAAGTCCAAGTTTAGATGAAAAATAGCCTTCATGTACCAAACCAGATTCAGAAAAGCTATAATCTTCTTCATGTAAAATTAGCAGTAATTTAAACTGCCTGGCATATTCCATAATCTCATACATAATTCTTGAGTTTGCAACGCACCTTCCATCATCTGATAAAGCTGCAGCTCCCGCTCTTTTCAATATGCCAAATTCTGTAATTTCCTTTCCCTTAATTTTTTTGGTCATTGCTGCAATTGGAAATATTTTATAGTCAAGTTTCATGGCACTCTCAATAATATATTTAACCAGATGTTCGCTATCTATTGGAGGTTCAGTATTAGGCATACTTGCAATAGTAGTAATACCCCCCTTAAGTGCTGCATTTATACCGCTCTTTATATCCTCTTCATCTTCATTCCCGGGATCTCTTAAGTGAACATGCATATCAACAAATCCAGGAGAAACTATAAATCCTGATGCATCAATTACAAAAATATCATTTTTATCAGCTATCTCTAAATTTTTAAACTCTATTTTTTTATCAATTTTTGAAATTCTTCCTTCTTTTATAAATACATCTGAATCAAATTCTTTTTTTCTAACAGGGTCGATTATTTTCCCAGATTTTATTAATATATTTTTATATTCGCTTAAATTATTTTTTATCTTTTTCATTTTCTATTAAATTAATATATATATACTTGTATAATAAATAAAACATCAAACTATTGACTCTATTAACCAAGTAGTAAATAAAGCAATGCCATCCTTACTGCCACTCCATAAGTTACCTGGGTATCAATTAATAATCTATCTGAACCTTTGTCATTTAAATTCATTACTTCTTCACTAATTTCTATCCCCCTGTTTACAGGACCTGGATGCATAACTATAGATTCTTTTTTCATTTTACTGACTCTATCCATATTTAAGCCCAGGTATTCATTATATTCCCTTACAGAAGGATAAAGTTTCCTACTATGTCTTTCAAACTGCATCCTGAGCATATATATGACATCAACTTCTCCAATTACATCATCAATATTATGCTTAATATCAACATTAAAATAATCCATATTTTCAGGCAGCAGCATGGGTGGTGATACTACTGATACATCAAATCCCATTTTTTTAAATAATTTAATATTTGATCTTGCTACCCTGCTGTTTAAAATATCTCCGACTATAGCAACTTTTACTTTTTTAAAATCTTTAAATCTCTTTCTAATAGTATATAAATCAAGTAACGCTTGAGTAGGATGCTCATTTTTACCATCCCCTGCATTAATAACTGGAATATTTGTTTTTTCAAAAATAAATTTAGCAGCTCCGCTATCTGGGTGTCTTACAATTATTAGATCGACTTTCATCGCTATTATTGTTCTTACTGTATCTATTATTGATTCACCTTTTTTTAGGCTGCTTGTCGGTGCTGAAAAATTTACTAAATCTGCATTCATTCTTTTTGCAGCTAATTCAAAAGATGTTTTTGTTCTGGTACTTGGCTCAAAAAATAAATTAATTATGGTTTTACCTCTAAGAGTTGGGACCTTTTTCAAATCTCTTTTCAATACTTCCAGAAAAGAATCTGCGTTACTTAAAACTAAATTAATATCTTCCAAACTTAAATCTTCTATATTTAATATACTTTTAACACTTAACATTTTTTTAAATCAAATACACATTATTTTATTAATCGCATTATCAATCATATTTTTTCACAAATTGTTACTCTATCAATACCATCTACTTCCTTTAATTTAACATCAACAAATTCATCTTCTGATGTAGGTATATTTTTCCCAACATAATCTGCCCTAATAGGCAGTTCTCTATGTCCTCTATCAATTAACACTACAAGTTGTATTGACTTTGGCCTTCCAAAATCAATAAGAGCATCTAGTGAAGCTCTGATAGTCCTTCCTGTATACAAGACATCATCCACAAGGATAATATCTTTATCTACTATCTCGAAAGGTATATCAGTAATTTCAACCTCAGGCTTAATCTTTTTTCCAATATCATCCCTGTAAAATGTAATATCAAGTTTGCCTACTTTAATCTTGCTCTTTTCTAAATCATCAATACTTTTAGATATTCTTTTTGCAAGAGGAACACCTCTTTTCTGAATACCTATAAAAACTAAATTCTTACTTCCTTTGTTTCTTTCAAGTATCTCATGCGAAATTCTTTTTAGTACTCTGTCAATATCAATTTCATTTAGAATTAATGCTTTTTCTTTTAATGTTTTTTCTTTCATTTTATTATAAAAAAATTACAATAAAAAAAACCTTCCTACCATAATAGCAAGAAGGCTTTAAAAGTAATTAAATTTAAATATTTATTATATATTTTTCCCAATTTATCCTTTTAGCCTCTCTGGACTATTTTAAAGGTAAAATTTCCCTATTAAATTTTTTATACCTTTGATACTATATGAAATTTTAAAAATAAAAACAAGATAAATTATAAAAAAAAATTCCATTAAAGATTTATATTGACATAATTATTTAATATATTAAACTTTCACTTGAAATAAAATTAAGATACTCTAAAATTAGGATACTTTTAAACAGTTTTTTTTATTTAATTTTAAAAATTAAAAACAATTTATAATTAGGAAAGGGAGATCTAGAAAGTGGAAAATAAAAAAATGAAAATAAAATTATCAGTACTAATAACAATTATAATCTTTACTCTTTCATTTATTCTGCTAATTCCATGTGCACTTTTTGCACAGGAAGAAGTAGATGATGAAGCAATAGAAGAAGAAGCAGAAGAAATTGAAGAAATTGAAATTCCAGAATCAATAGAATTTGATATAACTTTTCCTGAAATTCAAGCCAAATCGGGTGCGACTTTTGAATTTCAAACAGATATTTTATATATTGGTACTGAAGAATATACCTTTGACTTACTAGCAGAAGCTCCAGAGGGATGGTATGCAGCAGTTACACAAGCATATGCAGCTACCGAGATATCTGCAATTAAGTTAAAACCTGGTAAAAATGAATCTATTAAAATTTATGCAATCCCGCTTGTACAGATGGATCCTGGCGAGTACGACATAGTCGTAACAATTTCCAATGAAGAATTAGAGTTAGAAAATTCTATAGAGTTAAAAGCAATAATAACTGCATCTTACGAACTCAGCCTAACTACAAAAAGCGGCAGATATGATACAGATGTATCTTCAGGAAAAGATAATCACTTTGAATTAAAACTTAAAAATTCGGGTTCTACATCAATAGAAAATATAAAATTCAATACAGACGAACCAGAAGGATGGATAGTGGAACTTGACCCTGAAGATATTGAATCTCTTGAGGCTGGAATTACCGAAGAAATTGATTTAATAATTAACCCGCCGGAAAAAACAATTGCTGGTGATTATATGCTAACAGTTAGAGTAAGCAGTGAAAATAGTGAGGATAGTATAGATATCAGAGTAACTGTTTTAACTCCTACTATCTGGGGTTGGGTTGGAATAGGAATTATTGTCGTTGTTGTTATAGGAGTAGCTGTAATTTTTGCTAGATTAGGAAGAAGATAATTATATGGATATGAAAACAAACAATAATATAATAATTGCAGAAAACCTATCAAAAAAATACAATGATAGCCTTGTAGTTGATAATATAAACCTAAATATAGGTAAAGGAGAAATATACGGTCTGCTTGGACCTAATGGAGCTGGAAAGTCTACAATAATACTGATGCTCCTGGGATTAACTGAACCTTCATCAGGTAAAATAAGTGTTTCTGGTTTTGATTCAACTAGAGAACCACTCAAGGTAAAAAGAATTACCGGATATCTCCCAGAAAAGCTGGGTTTTTACGAAGATATGACTGCAAGACAGAATTTAGCTTACACAGCAGAATTAAATAATATCAATCAAAAAGAAATTCCTAAAAAAATAGATGAAGTATTAGAAATAGTAAGCCTTAAAAAAAATAAAAACCAGTTAGTCAAGCAATTTTCAAGAGGCATGAAACAAAGATTGGGAATTGCAGATGTTCTTATAAAAGATCCTGAACTTGTTATATTTGACGAACCTACCGAAGGTCTTGATTTAAAAGTAGCCAACCAAATCCTTGAAACTACTAAAAGATTAAACAAGGATAAAGAAATTACTTTCTTAATATCATCCCACCAGTTAAATTTGATTCAAAACATATGTCACCGCGTGGGCGTTTTATCTAAAGGAAAATTAATTGGCGAAGGAGACATAAATAATCTTGGAAGAAGCTTGTTTGGCGGAGGAAAATATAGAGTAGAAGTTGAATTATCAGAAGTGTCAAAAGATATAATTGAAAAATTAAAAAACATAGATAAAGTTAAAAAAATTAACCAGGATGGAAATATAATTGAGTTAGTTTGTGATGAAGATATCAGATCTGAAATCTCTAAAATTATTGCTAATTCTGGACTTTTAATGACAAGAATGAATATAAAAGATTATGCATTAGAAGAAATATATTTAAAGTACTTTAAAGAGGAGTAAGATGAGAAGTATACTCACTGTTTACAGAAAAGAACTTGCAGATTATTTTAGCAGTAAAAAATTTATAATATTATTAGGCCTTGTGTATGTTGCCGGCCTATCTTCAGTTTATGTTTCACTTCAAAATATTAGAGCAGTTGCAACTGTTTATAATGAGAATATATTTTTAAGATTATTCACTACCCCTGGAGACGTTTTACCATCTTTCATAACATTTATAAGTTTCTTTATACCATTAATAGGTATAATATTTGGATTCGATTCAATAAATAGTGAAAAAGTGACAGGCAATTTAAGCAGACTCCTTTCTCAACCAATTTACAGAGATAGTTTAATAAATGGTAAATTTCTTGCTGGTATAACAACTATGGGTATAATTATTGCTAGTATTGTATTTATTATATCAGGAATTGGCCTTAGAGTAATTGGGGTACCGCCGTCTTCGGAAGAAATTCTCAGAATTTTAATCTTTATATTTATATGTATATTTTATGGCACATTCTGGATGGGACTGTCCATGTTATTTTCAGTAATTATGGAAAAGACAGCTACTTCCATTTTAGTTTCCATTGCATTATGGCTGTTTTTCATGTTCTTCTTACCAATAATTGCAAATGCTATTGCAAATTCATTAGCACCTTTAGAAAATGCCAGCGCTGCTATTCAAATAAAAAATTTCACTATTGGACAAAATATATTAAGAATATCTCCATCTACATTATTCTCTGAAGCTATAATGACTTTACTTATTCCAGTAGGAGGCCATTTTATGCTACAGCCTGTCATGGCTTCTGATTTAAGCAAAATGATACTTAATCCACTCTCTATTAGTCAGAGTCTACTGCAGATATGGCCTCAGCTAATTGCAATTTCTGCATTAGCAATAATTTGTTTTGCTATCTCATATATAATATTTATGAAGCAAGAGATTAGAGCAACTTAATTTAATCCTGTTGAGTCGTTACTTCTTCAATTAAGCTTGCACCCGCAGATACTTTATCCAGACTATGAATTGATGCACCATTCTGGATTATAATTTTTTCCACTTCTTCATAATTAATAGAATCACCTTCACATGTTATTTTAACATTTTCTACCTTTTGATCCATTTCGGTCAATGATACATCTACGCCATCTATTCCCTCAATATCTGCCAGCTGTACTGCTAATTCAACCATATTGGGTGTGTGCGGCTTTAATACATCTAGTACCACTCTTCTTATATTTGCCAATTTATACTCTCCTTTTAAAAAATTAATTAATACTTCGTTTATTTCTCCTTAATTTTTCCAAACATTCCCTTAATTCATCTGCTAGTTCATCTTCAATAGTCATTTCTTCCCCTGTAACAGGATTTTTAAAAATTAATTTCTTTGCATGTAAAAATTGTCTATTTAAATCAATTTCTAGTGCTAATTTATCTGAATATTTATTGCCATACTTCTTGTCTCCAATAACTGGATGGTCAATATAACTAAAATGCACTCTTATTTGATGCGTCCTTCCTGTTTTAGGATATATATTTAAAAGTGAACAATTATTAAATTCTTCCATAACTTTAAAACTTGTTAATGCTTTTTTCCCACCATCAATAGCTACACTCATTTTCTTTCTATCCAGTCTTGACCTCCCAATAGGTAGCTCTATTTCCCCTTCCTTCTCGTTAAACAGTCCCCAAACTAATGCAGCATAAGTTTTTCTTACTTCTCTTGACTTAAATTGCTCTGATATTTTTCTATGAATCTCATCATTTTTAGCTATAATAATAAGACCTGAAGTATCTTTATCTAATCTATGAATTATTCCTGCTCTTGATTCTCCTGATAATGTGGAAAGTTTATTACAATAGAATAATAGTGCATTTACAAGAGTGTTTTCATTATAGCCTGGAGATGGGTGAGTAACTAATCCAGCATCTTTTGAAATTATAAAAAAATAATCATTTTCATAAACAATATTTAATTTTAAATCCTGCGGTTTTAATTCTTTTTCAATTCTATCAATATTAGTGCTTTCAATAATTATTTCATCATTACATAATAGCTTATAATTCTTACTAACAATCTTCTTATTGACTTTAACTTTTTTATTTTCAATTAATTTCTGTATATAACTTCTTGATTTTTCTTTAATTTTAGCAGTTAAAAACTTATCTATTCTCTTCCCTGCATCTTCACTGCTTATAATGAAATCGGTATTTCCAATATAATTTTTTATCAATTCTTCTTGTTTGCACCTCTTTTAAAATAATTCTTCAGTATCAATATTATAACAATACCAAAACCAATACAAATAAAGCTATCTGCAACATTAAAAACAGCAAAATATCTAAGATGTATGAAATCAATAACTTCCCTAAAAACAATTCTATCTATCAAATTTCCAATTGCCCCGCCTAAAATAAAACCAAGTGAAATATTATAAAAAATGGAATCAAGATTTAATTTTATTTTTAATATTATAATTAAAATAATAGCTATTATTGAAATTACAATAAAAACATTTGTCCTATTCTGGAATATCCCAAAAGCTGCTCCGCTGTTTTTAATATGAGATATGAAAATAATATTTGGAATAATCTCAACAGAAGAATTTAATGGAATCTTCGTATTTACCATGTATTTTGTAACTTGATCTATTACAATAATTATTATAGAACTTAACACAAAAAGAAAGTTCATTATAAATTTTGATTTTTTTAAATCCATTTTCTTTATACTACACTCCCAATTACTTTAATGCCAATTTTTATTTTTGATTTGTTAACACCTATATCTTTAGTAAAATAACTATCCTTCAACTCAAAGTTTAAGCTAATACTTAATGTTTCTTTCTTTATATAATCTAAATATTTTTTAATAACCTTTCTTTCATTTTCACTGCATATAATAAAAGTACTGATAGTATTTTCAATCTCAAATCCAGCTTCTTTACGTAAATTTTGTATCTTATGTATCAACTCTCTACAAAATCCTTCTTCCATGAGTTCTTCTGAAATAATTGTAGAGATTCCTACAGTATACTCCCCATCACTTTCAACTCCGAGATTTTTCCTGTTTTTAGTTTCAATTAAAATCTCATCCTGTTTTAGATCAATAATCTTACCAGCTATATTCAATCTTACATCTTTATTACCCTTTACTTTACTCATAATCTTGCTTGGGTCTTTTAAATTCAGTGCTTCCCTTATTTTTGGAACAAGCTTTCCATACTTTGACCCAATAATCTTTAAATCTGGCTTAATGTCATATGACACCAAATCTTCCAGACCATCTGCTAACTCTACTTTCTTAACATTTAATTCATCTAATATTATTCCTTTAAAGTGCTTGCATGCGTCATCTTTTTTTTCATCCTTATTAAAAAATATTTTAGCACTGGTAAGCGGCTGTCTTGTTTTTATATTAATCTTACTTCTAACACTTCTTCCAAGGCTTACAACTCTCCTTGCAGCTTCCATTTTAAAACTTAGGTCTTCATCAATTAAACTTTCATCTGCAGCTGGATAGCCCTCTAAATGAACACTCTCAAAACCTTTACTTAAACTACCAGTTAAATTTTTATAAATTTCCTCACTTATAAAAGGTACATATGGTGCAGTTAATTTGGATATACTAACCAAACATTCATACAAAGTCTTATAAGCACTGATTTTATCCTTATCTTCCTCACTTTTCCAAAATCTCCTTCTGCTTCTTCTAACATACCAGTTAGATAAATTATCTACAAATTGCTGTATTAGTCTCCCGCTATCAGTTACATTATAATTATCCATCAGTGTATTCACATTTTTAATAGTCTTATTAAGTTCTGAAATTATCCACCTGTCAATCTCATATCTATCCCCTACATCCAATTTATAATTATAAGGATTAAAATTATCAATGTTAGCATATATAACAAAAAAGGAATATGTATTCCATAGTGTTAAAATAAATTTCCTTATTGCCTCATCAATCAATTTGATTGAAAAATTTTTCGGGAGCCATGGAGATACACTTGTAAAAAAGTACCATCTAAGAGCATCAGCACCCTGTTTGTTTAGAATATCCCATGGTTCTACTACATTGCCTTTAGATTTACTCATTTTCTGACCATTTTCATCATTTATAAGTCCAAGACATAAAACATTTTTAAAAGAAGATTTTTTATATAACAAAGTAGAAATTGCAAGCATGGTGTAAAACCATCCTCTTGTTTGATCAATAGCTTCACAAATAAAATCAGCGGGATAACTTTCACTAAATATTTCTTTATTCTCAAAAGGATAATGATACTGTGCAAAAGGCATCGAACCCGAATCAAACCAGACATCTATTACCTCTGGAACTCTATGCATATCCTTACCGCACTTATCACATTTTAGTATTATGTTATCTACAAATGGTCTATGAAGATCTAGACCATCAAATTCACATATAGCTTTTTTCTTCAGTTCCTCTACACTTCCAATACAAGTTTTATGGCCATTTTCATCCACCCATACAGGAAAAGGAGTCCCCCAGTATCTTTCCCTTGTAAGAGCCCAATCAATATTATTTTCCAACCATTTACCAAATCTCCCATCTTTTATATGTCCAGGGTACCAGTTAATTTTTCTATTTAAGTCTAATAAATTCTGTTTTATTGCAGTTGTCTTTATGTACCAGCTTTTTTTAGCATAATATATCAGTCTCTTTTCACACCTCCAGCAAAACGGATAAGAATGTTCAAATTCTTTAACACTAAAAAGTAAATTTCTATCTTTTAAATCTTTTACTATTTTATCATTTGATTCTTCAATATATAAATTAGCAAATTTTTTTACATTCTTTTTAAATCTTCCTTCCTCATCAACCATCTGTACAACTGGTAAATTATTTAATTTACCAACTTTCATATCATCCTCACCAAAAGCAGGAGCAATATGAACAATCCCTGTACCCTCATCAGTGGAAACGAAATCGCCGCCAATTACTTTATAAGCATTGCCTTCTGTATATTTATATAGTGGTATATAATAATCTGATATTAGAGCATCTCCCTTAAACTCATTTATTACTTTTAAATTACTTTTTTCTCCAAAAATATCACTGCAAAGATCCTTAGCCAATATCAAATTCTCATTTTCGTATTTTACTTCAATATACCAGGCATCTTCCTTTACAGCACAAGCAACGTTGGAAATTAAAGTCCATGGTGTTGTCGTCCAGACAAGTAAATAAGTGTTTTCTTTCTCCTTTAAAGGAATTTTTACAATTACAGAATAATCCTTTATTTCTTTATACCCCAGTGCCACCTCATGGGAAGACAGCGCAGTTCCACATCTTGGACAATAGGGAACTATCTTGTAATCTTCATATAATAATCCTTTATCCCAGATAGTTTTTAAAATCCACCATATAGACTCTATATAATTGTTTTTAAATGTAAAGTATGCATTTTCCATATCCAGCCAAAATCCAATTCTTTCAGTTAATCTCTTCCAGTCTTCCTCATACTTCATTACACTTTCCCTGCAAAGCCTATTAAACTTTTCAATACCTATATTTTCAATTTCTTTTTTTGAATTAATATTTAATTTTTTTTCAATCTCTAGTTCAACAGGAAGACCGTGTGTATCCCAACCAGCTTTTCTTAAAACATAATACCCCTTCATTGTTTTATACCTGGGAAAAATATCCTTAAAAACACGGGACAGTGCGTGATGAACGCCAGGTTTCCCATTAGCAGTAGGCGGACCCTCGTAAAATATAAACTTTTTATTTCCTTTTGTTTTACTTAAACTCTTTTCAAATATTTTATTCTTTTTCCAGAATTCTAATATTTTTTCTTCAAGTTTAACCAGATTAACTCTGGCTTCTACTTTTTTAAACATACTTCTCATCCTTTTTAAAAAATCTTTGGAGAATTAACCTTTTAAAATTATTTTATAGATTTTATATAATTAGATTAATTCTGTGAAGTAATAATATTACAATCTTTTAATAATTCAATCAATATTCCGGCTGATTTTACTGCTTTCCCTTTATAATGATTATTAAAATAAATATATGTTTTTTTTGTATTATTGGATACACTTTTTATTTTTGGTACCCATTCCATAAGTTCATCACGGCTATACAGATAATCATATCTCTGGTATGCATATTTATGATTCCACCAACTAGATTCATTCCTTCCGTGAAACCTGATATATCCAATACTTGTAGTATTAATATCCGTTGGAGTTAATAACCCTTTAATCTGAGGTTCATCTACATTACAAAATCCTATATCTAACTCTTCCAGTTTTTTAAATGTTTTATCATTAATCCAGCTATTATTTCTAAATTCAGTGCTAAGTTCTTTATCATAAAAATCATTCCTAACCTTCTGTAAATAGTCCAAATTGTTATCACTAAATTTAAAAGACCATGGAAATTGCAATAGTACACTTCCCATTCTATTTTTATCTGCAAGCGGCTTTAAAGAATTAATAAACCTGTCAATATCCTCCTTTTTATAATCTCTTTTATGTGTTACCGAACTGTTTGATTTCACACAAAAAATAAAATCTCCTGAAACCTTTTTTGCCATATTGTTAAAAATAAAAGGATTCGGAAGACTATAATAAGTAAAGTTTATTTCTACAGTATTAAATGTTTTACTATAATAATTTAGATAATCTTTCTTATCCAAATTATCAGGATAAAAATTTCCAACCCAGTCACTGTAATTATATCCGGATGTTCCTATTAATATATTGCCCACTAATTTTATAAAAATTGTGATATTTCATTTAATATTTTATCCTTGGACATAGCACCAATTAACTTTTTAACTACCTGGCCATTTTTAAATAATATTAAAGTAGGAATGCTGTTTATACCATATTTTATAGCAGTATCTCTACTATCATCCACATTTAATTTACCAATTCTAAGCAAATCTTTCTTTTCGCTATACAGCTTTTCCAGCTCAGGTGTGATCATTTTACATGGGCCGCACCATACAGCCCAGAAATCAATAAGAATTGGCAGCTCTGATTTACTGATCTCCTCTTCAAAATTTGAATCATCTAGTTTCAGCATATCCTCTGACATTTAAACTCCTTCCATACTTGTACTTCTTACTAAAAATATTTATTACTTTAGAAATAATTCTAATTTCTATAGAAAAAATTTTAATTTCTACAAATACTCAATCCCACCAACCATTGTGTGCACATGCCCAATTACTACAGAGGATACAGTTTTTATTTTAACTTTAACTTTTTGTTTTGGAACTTTCATTTTTTATGATATTACCAAAGCTATTTTTTTTAGTCAAATGACTTTTTATTTAAAAATTTAACAAAAATTTTATTATTTTATTGTATACAACCCATAATATGCTATAATAACTTATAATTACTAATAATATTAAATTAGGAGTTAATATGTATAAATGCATGGATTGTGGTAATACTGAAAAATTCATTGGCTTTGCTGAAGAAAAAGGAAATGCCTATATTTATCAGGACTGTATTAATAAATCAAACACAGACTGTTCATGGATTTACATTATCTCGGATCGTAACAATAATTGGAAAAGCAATATAAATATTTATAGATGCTTCTATTGCAATTCAACAAGGATTGTAGAATTTAATAAAAAATAATTTTAAAAAATTTTTTCCATCTTCCTCTACCCTATTTCATGTTCTCTCTCTGCTACCAACTTGCTAGCCCTGTATAATGATTCAAATGTCCCTGCATCCGTCCACCACCCTTTAATAATAGAAAAATTCATAGTCCCTCTTTTAATATATTCATTATTAACATCAGTAATTTCCAATTCTCCCCTATCAGATGGTTTTAAATTTCTTATTATCTCAAATACTTCAGAATCATACATGTAAAGACCGCATACAGCATAATTACTCTTAGGTTTTTTTGGTTTTTCCTCAATATTTATTACCTTGCTATTTTTGATTTCAGCAACACCAAATCTTTCAGGGTCTGAGACCTCTTTTAAAAAAATCCTTGCTCCTCTTTCTTGTTCTTCAAAAGCCGCCACATGCTCTAATACATCATCCTCTACTAAATTATCACCTAATATTACAAATATTTTTTCTTTTTCTGCAAAATTTTCTGATAATTTTAATGCATCTGCTATACCTCCTTCACCTTCCTGATAAGTATAGCTTATATCTTTTAATCCAAATTCCTTTCCGTTACCTAAAATCCTTAAAAAATCTCCTGCATAATTTCCTCCTGTAACAATCATTATATCTTTCAACCCAGCATTCACCATTGTCATAAGAGGATAATAAATCATTGGTTTATTATATACTGGAAGCAAATGCTTGTTTGTTACCTTAGTGCAGGGCATCATTCTTGTGCCAAGACCACCTGCTAAAATAACCCCTTTCATAATGAAATTATCACTCCTATCTTAAACATATTTTCTAAAAATTTTCTATTTTTTTTATCTATACTATTTCTATTCCTATATTACCTCCACATTGCCAAACATTCCTATTTAAAAACTATTACTATTTTATAATATTCTTGCCTATATACTATACAACTACTTAAATTTTAATACAAAAACCATCTTCCTAAAAACTTCTACAATAAACAACTATAAAAGTTATGATTGCTAATACAACACAATATATTGCAAAAACATTCAAATTTTTACTTCTGGTCAAATATACTATAAATTTAATTGCAAAAAAACCTGAAATATATGAAAAAATAAATCCAATTATTAAATATTTGATTTCTGAAAAACTACCATTAAAAATGACACGATGTGATTTATAAATCTCAAATATAAATGAGCCAAAAATCACCGGTATTGATAATAAAAACGAAAATTTTACACATTCAGTCCTTTTAATACCAAAAAATCTTGCAAAAGATATGGTAGCCCCAGACCTTGAAATTCCTGGTAATATAGCAACAGCCTGACCTAATCCAATAATCAATGCAATAAATGCATTATTTTTTACATTTTTCTTTTTGATATTTTTTCCTCTCTTTTCACCTGCTAAAAGTATAATAGCTGTAATAATTAAAAAAGCAGCTACAAGCAATGGGATGTAAAAAAATTTATCAATATACTTTTCTAAAAATATTCCCAGTAAAACTGAAGGAATACTTGCAATAATTATTAATATGGCTAATTTGAAATAATTATTTGATCTTTTAGACTTAATAAAAATCCCTAAAAAGAAAGCTTTAATAATTCTGTATACTTCTCTGTAAAATATACTTAGTATGGCAACAAGTGTTCCGAGATGGACAGTAACTATATAATATAAAGAAGGACTTTCCCAATTAAAGAAAAATGGTATTAAAACTAAATGTCCTGAACTGCTAATAGGAAAAAATTCCGTCAACCCTTGAATTATTCCTAAAATAATTGACTGTAATGTATTCAAATTATATAATGTTTAAAATTTTATACAGATTAACTAATATTTTCTAAAATATTAACATAAAATATATATATAAAAAATAACAATAATGGAACTTTCTAATTTTTTTAATAACATATCTTCCTATCTTGCAGTCTTTTTTACTGCTATGACTCCTATTGGTGAATTAAGGGCATCTATTCCATTGGCTCTTGGGGTTTACAATATGAATATATTCTTAGCATATGCAATTTCAATTGCAGGAAACATTATTCCTGCAATTGTAATAATATGGATTCTTGAGCCGCTTTCAAAATTCTTAATGAAAAAATTTAAGCTAGCTAATAGATTTTTTAATTGGCTTTTTGATAGGACACGCAGAAAATATACAAAAAAATTTAAAAAATACACAGGTTACGCTCTTGTAGCCTTTGTTGGCATACCACTCCCTATTACTGGAGCCTGGACTGGTGCACTCATAGCGTTTGTTTTCGGAATACCTCCTAAAAAAGCACTGCTTCATATATTCTACGGAATATTACTATCAGGAACAATTGTAACTATAATATGCAAGACAGTAGGTTATGTAAAATTTATTACAGTTGGTTAATTTATCACTACCAACCTTGCTTTATTATCAAAATGTTAACGCTTCTTACTTTAGTTACTTTCTTCTTAATTACCACTCCTTAACTGCCCCCTACTGCAATATCTCTAATGACTATAGAGGGACTTCCAATATATCCTCCTGAAGGTAAAAATTTTATATCATTTCCAATTTTATCTATACTACTGCAAAAACTTAAAATATCAGAAGCAATAGTAACTTCCTTCACAGGAAAACCAAGACTTCCCTTTTCAATCCATAACCCTTTTGCGCCAACACTAATTTCTCCTGAAATTGGATTTGTCCCTGAATGAAGTCCTATAATATCTGATACGTAAAATCCCTTATCAATAGATTTTACAAGCTTATCAAAATTACTTTCTTTAGATGGGGAAATATAAAAATTTGATAAACCCACACCTGGTGTTGATCTATATGATGCTCTAGCAGCATTACCTGTAGAATATTTATTATCTTTCCTTGCTGTATAAGTATTATAAAGAAAAGTTTTCAATATACCATCCTTAAATACAGTAGTTTTCCCACCCGGAACTCCCTCGCCATCAAATGGCGCAGTTGCAAGTCCCTCGGGCATAGTTCCGTAGTCAAATATATCTAAATCTATTGTAAAAATTCTATCACCTATCCTATCCTTAAAAAGTGATTTACCCTTCTGGACTGAATCAGCAGTTAGCGTTCCAGCAATAATACCTAAAAATTGTGAAGCCACAAGCGGATCTAATACTAAATCACATCTTTGAGTTTTAATTTTTTTACCACCCAGCAATGAAACTGATTTCTTAACTGCTTCTGCCGCAATATCTTCAAGGTTAAAATCTTTGGGTGACCTGCAATATGAAAAATAATCTCCGGTTGATATGTCACCTTTCTGTCTTGAAATTGCATTAACATAAATAAAACTTGTTGTGGCCTTAAATGTATCACAAAACCCATGAGAATTTAGTATTGCAACTTCTGAAAGGCTGTCTTCATATATAAGATTGTCAATACTTACAATTCTTTTATCTTTTTCTTTAGTCAGTATCTCAAGTTTTTTTGCTACTTCTATTTTATCTGCAGTACTGTACTTCAAGATATCATCTCT
>JADHVM010000012.1 GCA_016783985.1 Actinomycetota bacterium | reverse complement strand
AAATTCCCAGTCTTTTTTCTCCGGTAATACCAAATCTAGCCATACCTTCAAGATTGTCCAGCTTTGCTTTAGATTTTAAATCTTTTAAAACTTCTTCAAAACTATAACCATTTTTCATATCAACCTTCTTTAATAAATTATATTTTTATTGATACTGTAGAATTATAATCCAATTTTAAATAATGATATCACAAACTACTTTACCGGCAGGGAAAGCCAGCTGTCCTAATAGCCCAGGGCTTGTCTTGGATTTTTTTTCTCATCAATAAGCCCTGTATCGCGCCAGCTTTTAAAGATCTCATCAGCACCTTGTTCTTCCATTAATCACCATAATTGATCATAACCCCTTATTACAAACCATATAATGAATTTGTAGTCGAGACCAACCATATAGTTAAAGACAAGATCAATATAATCTGTAAAAGGCAGGAGGCTTTCTATGACACTTTCCTGGTTGTCGAAATGATTGATAAATGTCTCTAACTGGAAAGTCTGAAATACCGGAAGGTCTGGATAAGATTCCTTTAACGAGGAGTAGATGTTTTCTGTCAGAATTAAAAAATCTATTTATTTTAAGCAGCATAGTAGCTTAAAGAAACATACTCTGTGTCTTGTCTTATTTTTCTAAAATCTTTTTAAGATTTTCTCCTTCCTCTCTTACGTGTTTGTTATGCATTTCAATTTTAGTCTCCATTTCTTTTTTAGATAATTTAAATTTACAGAATAAATCTCCAGCTCTTAAATAACTTTTAGCAGTAAAAACAGAATTTGGGCCTTTAGGTTCGATTAGCCATTCAATCCTAGGAGCAACTAATGATATAGGAAAAGAATATTTTAATACAATTTTTCTGTTTGGAATAACTTCACCAATAGTACCTTTGAGTTTGAATATTTTTTCCCTCACAATTTCTTCACCATACCAGTTAGAACCCGATTCCATTGGTTTTCCTTTGGTCCATTTGAATAAAATATGATCTTGGGGATGCCAGCTCTTGTAATTTTTTTCAAGGTCAAAAAAGAATGCCCAAATCTTTTGGGGTGTTGTTTTTATTTCTATTGAATTTTTTAATATTAATGGCTTAAATAATTTTATATGTTATCCCTCCAAAATTATGCTAATATTTTTTAGACTTTACAGAATAACCTCAAATATGAATTGTAAATGTTGTACAAGAATTGTATTACAATATTTCTTATTTTCATAATATTTTTTATCAATGTTAATGTAATATTAGCTAAACTATTATTATATGTAATTTTAGCAAGGCTATTTTAACATGTAAAAATAGTAAGGGTTAATAAATTTTGGAAGATATAGAAGGGTAGCAGTAAACCCTTTATAATTTATAAGAAAATAAAATGAACCAATTTGAAATTATAAGTTATGGAATTAAATTTCCTCTTGACATAATGATACTATCATAGTATCTTTATAAATAGATTAGTATATTGAAAGTAGGGGAAACAGTAAGTGAACTTAATTACAAGAAATACAGATTATGCTATAAGAGCACTTTGTTATATTGTAAAGAGTAATAAGAATATAGTTTCTATTAAAGAGTTAGTTGAAAGTTTAAAAATGCCAAGGCCTTTTTTAAGAAAGATACTTCAAGAACTAGGTAAGAGAGGAATTCTTGGATCATATAAAGGTAAAAACGGCGGTTTTGTATTGGCAGCAAGACCTGAGAATATATATATAGGCAAACTGATAGAGATATTTCAGGGTCCGATAAAATTGCAGGAGCATACCTTTAGGAAGAAAATATGCCCAGAGATAAAAAGTTGCGTTTTAAAGAAAAAAATAGATGTGATGGAAAAGCATACAATTTCAGAGTTAAATTCTTTATCAATAGCATCTCTACTAAAAACAGGGAGGCAGGATAAATGATTATAAAATGTCCAGGAGCTCAAAATTTCAGACAGCCAAAGCCAGAATACATGAAATGTCCTTACTGTTCTTATGAGGTGGAGATATGGTCAGATGAGATTGTGGCAACGTGCCCAAAGTGCAAAAAGACAGTTATGCGAAATGATGGTAAACAGAGCTGCCTTGATTGGTGTAAGTATGCTGAGAAATGTATTGGAGTTGTGCAATATAATGAATACAAACAGAATAAAAGTAAATATAAAGTAAAGGAATAAATATAAATATATAAAGGATTTCTTTAAAGCATTAATGCAGGTAGAATCTGATCATATAGCATTAACTGATTGAAAATATTAATATGTAATAAGAAGGTGTGAGGTGACTCAATTAAGAGAGCTTTATCAATGTAAAGTATGCGGTAATATTGTTGAAGTTGTGCATGAAGGAGCATCTGCCCTGGTGTGCTGCGACAAGCCAATGATAAAATTAGAGGCAAAGATTGAAGGCCAGGGACAGGAAAAACATGTTCCAGTAGTGGAAGAAACTAATAGTGGTATCGCAGTGAAGGTTGGAATTATAAAGCATCCAATGGAGGATAAACATTATATAAAATTCATTGAGATATTGCTAAATGATGGGATAATACGAAAGGAGTTAAAGCCGGGGCAGGCTCCTGAGGCAAAATTTTGTGTATTAAAATCAGAAGTAATAGAAATTCGGGAGTTTTGTACTATACACGGGTTATGGAAAAATAAATAAGAAGGAGAGTGTAAAAATGACAAATTTAAAAGGAACAAAAACAGAAAAAAATCTTCTTGCATCTTTTGCAGGAGAATCTCAGGCAAGGAACCGTTATACATATTTTACCAGCGTAGCAAAAAAGGCAGGTTATGAGCAGATAGCAGCAATATTCTTAGAAACTGCTGGCAATGAGAAAGAGCATGCAGAGAGATTTTTCAAGTTCTTAGAAGGTGGAGATGTTGGAATTGCAGCCAGTTATCCAGCAGGGGTGATAGGAGATACAGCAGCCAATCTAGAAGCTTCTGCGGCTGGGGAGAACATGGAGTGGACAAAAATCTACAAAGAAGCAGAAGAAATAGCATCTAAAGAAGGTTTTGGGGAAATTGCTTCTGTATTTAAAGAGATAGCAGAAGTAGAGGAGCAGCACGAAATACGATACAGAAAATTGCTCAAGAATTTAAAGGAAGGGAAGGTATTTAAAAAGGATACAGTGGTCAAGTGGAAATGCCGAAACTGTGGATATGTCCATGAAGGGAAAGAAGCACCAAAGGAATGTCCTGCTTGTGCACATCCCCAGAGTTATTACGAGCTGTTTTGTGAAAATTATTGATAAGTGATTAAAGAGACAGTGCAACATAATGATGAATTAAATGAGTTATTATCAAGTTACAGAAAAAAAAGATATCAGATTAAAGGGAAGCTTAAAAAGTTTGAGGAAATATATAAAAGTAATGATGAGTATATATTTAGAGAATTATGCTTTTGTATACTAACGCCTCAATCAAAGGCAATTTATTGTGATGAAGCTGTAAGGGAATTGGTAAGATCAGGTTTGCTTTCAAGGGGAGATAAAAGTGATATAAGAGCTAGTTTGGGACGTGTTAGATTTCCTAATAGTAAAGCCTCTTATTTAATAGCGGCAAGAAAAGTCTTTAAAAATAGTAGAGGGTTTGACGTAAAAAGCAAAATAGACGAAGGTAATATACCCAAAACGAGAGAATGGTTTGTAAAGAATATAAAAGGTTTGGGATATAAAGAAGCAAGTCATTTTTTAAGAAATATTGGTCTTGGCGGTAATATAGCAATACTCGATATACATATTTTAAGGAGCTTAGAAAAATACAGAGTTATAAATAAAATACCATCCTCAATCAGTAGAAAGATCTATTTAGATATAGAAAATAAAATGAGAGAGTTTTCTATAAATATAGACATTTCCCTCCCGGAATTGGATCTTTTATTCTGGTCCAATCAGACTGGTTTTATATTTAAATAGCATTAGGGATAATGGATGAAGAATATCTAAACTACTATTTTTATTGATTGGATTTTAGGAGATTATTTTAAAGATATCCTTCTTAACCTGAGTGAGTTAGTGACAACAGAGATACTACTAATTGCCATAGCTGCTGCTGCGAATATAGGGCTTATCAGTATTCCAAAAAATGGGAAGAGCACTCCTGCAGCAACTGGTATTAATATACTGTTATAAAAAAATGCCCAGAATAAATTTTGTTTTATGACTCGTATAGTATTTCTGGATAAGATTATAGATTTTAAGACTCCTTTAATATCCCCGCTGGTTAAGGTGATTGAGCTTGATTCTATAGCAATATCTGTACCTGTACCTATGGCTATGCCTACATCTGCCTGTACCAATGCAGGAGCATCATTTATTCCATCTCCCACCATAGCTACTAGCTTGCCCTTACTTTGGATTCTTTTTATTTCTTCTGCTTTATTTTCCGGCAGGATTTCAGATAATACTCTTTCTATCCCGGCTTTTTTTGCAATAGCATTAGCTGTATTTTTATTATCTCCAGTTAGCATTACTACTTCTAATCCAAGATTTTGTAAATCATTTAAATATTCTTTTGTATTATCCTTTAGAGTGTCTGCTACTGCAATTATACCCAGTAGTTTACCGTCAGCAGAAATAAAAACAGGTGTTTTCCCTTCATTTGAAAGCTCAAGAGCTTTTTCTTCTAAAAAACCATCCAGGGCAATATTATTTTCCCTCATTAAAGCTAAATTTCCTTTTAGGACCTTTTTTCTATCTACTTTAGCAGATATACCTTTTCCAGTTATAGACTTAAAATTCTTGGGTTCAATTAAATCAAGTTTTAATTGCTGAGCTTTTTTAACCATTGCTTTCCCTAACGGGTGCTCAGAAAAAAGCTCTGAGCTGGCAGAAAGCTTGAGCAATTCTTCTTTACTGTAAACGCTACTTTTTTCTTTTATTATAATGTCTGTAACCACCGGCTCGCCCTTGGTAAGAGTACCGGTCTTGTCAAATACTATAGTATTTAGTCTATGAGTAAGTTCTAAACTTGCAGCATCTTTTATAAGTATTCCATTTTCTGCTCCTTTTCCTGTCCCTACCATTATTGCTGTAGGTGTAGCGAGTCCCAGTGCGCAGGGACAGGCAATAATAAGTACGGATACAAAATTAACCAGAGCAAGAGTAATTGAAGGCTTGGGCCCCAATATTATCCAGACTATAAAAGTGGTAATAGCTATTCCTATTACTATGGGTACAAAATAACTGGCAACTGTATCTACAAGTCTCTGGATAGGAGCTTTAGAACCCTGAGCCTCTTCTACCAATCTTATAATTTGACTTAGTACCGTGTCTCTGCCTACTTTAGTGGCCCTAAATTTAAATGATCCTGATATATTTAAGGTTGCACCAGTTACCTTATCGGTATTTTTTTTATCCACAGGAATTGATTCTCCAGTAACCATTGATTCATCTATAGCAGAGCTTCCCTGAGTTATTATTCCATCTACAGGGATTTTTTCTCCAGGCCTTACCAGTATAATATCTCCAACTTTGACCTCATCTATATCTGTTTCTACCTCTTTTCCATCTACTATTACCCTGGCAGTTTTGGCTTTAAGTTGCATAAGTTTTTTTATTGCAGAAGAAGCGCTACCTTTAGCTCTGGCTTCGAAAAACCTGCCCAGCAGTATTAAAGTTATGATAATTGCTGCAGTATCAAAAAATACATGGAGTTCCAAACCTGCGCTGGTAAAAAGTACAGGAAAGAAAGTTACAATCATACTATAAATAAAAGCAGAAAGTGTTCCTACGGATATAAGAGTATTCATATCAGCAGTTCTGTATTTGAATACAACCACCAGACCCTTATAAAATTGTGATCCCACCCATACCTGAACCGGGAGAGCCAGAATGAATAAAATGATAAATCTAGTTTGTCTTGAAAGATCATTTAGTCCAGGAATTATGTTTATAGAGCCTAAAAGTATAATAATTGATAATATTATTCCTACTGTTAGTTTTTGAATAAGCTTTTTTTGTTTTCTCTTCTCTACAAGTTCTTTTTTTTGCTCCAAGGTTAAAGCATTTTTATTCATTTCCTTACACCAATTTCTTTTTTATTCCTGTAATCTTAAGAAAGTTTTAATTTAAGTAATAAGGTCATAGCCAATCTTTTTTAAGACATTTGCCAGGTCAGCTAAACTTATTTTTTCATCATCATATTCTATTAATAATTTTTCTGATGCAAAGTTAACATTTGCATTTGTTACACCCTCTGTCTTGTTTAATACTGATTCTATTTTTTTTACACATGATGCACATTCTATTCCCAGCACCGGATATGATTCTTTCAATATTGCCATTCTTACCCCTCCTGATATTTATATTTTTAATCGTCAAGGTACTATTTTTAGTAATTATCTTAACTTTACAAAATTATTTTCTAGTAGTAGAAATTATACATTATTACTTTCAATTACTCTTTATAATATTTTGATATCTTTTTAATTTTATGTACCAAAATATGAGGGTAAAATATTTATTGACATTATAATTTAATAATATATAATACCTACTAATATTATAAGATTAATAATATAAAACTAACAGTTTAATTTAAAAGTTAGATAAATTATATATAAAAAAGGTAGAGTGGATGATTAGAATTTCAACCAAAGGTAGATATGGTACAAGGGTTATGTTAGACCTGGCAATAAACTATGGAAAAGTACCAATTCTTTTAAAGAATATTGCCCAGAAGCAAGAAATTTCAGAAGGATATCTAGAACAAATAATACCAAGCCTTAAGGCAGCAGGCTTAATTAATTCCAGCCGTGGTGCCCACGGTGGGTATACCTTAGCAAAACCACCCTCTGAGATTACTCTAAAAGAAATAATTGCTGCTTTGGAAGGATCATTGGCCCTATCGGAATGTATTAAAACTCCCCAAGTTTGCAACAGAGCTGGCTTCTGTGTTACTAGAGAATTATGGGATGAAATCAGTGAAAAAATGATTAACACTCTTGATTCGAAAACGCTACAGGATTTGGTAAATAAGCATAAAAATAAAATAAAAAGCCAGCCTTTAATGTATAACATTTAGCCTTTAGAGAGTAACCTATATTTAAATATCAGGTATTGATAGAAAGAACAACGCAAATCTTTAAATTCTTAAAATTTATTATTCTTAAATCAAAATAAAATAAATAGTAGGAGGTAATGGAATTGGAAATGGTGAAATTAAAATATGCTTATATTGTGGAGAAGCTATATTTTTATATGAGGAAGATGTATGTAAAATTTGCCCAAAATGTGGTCATATCATCTCCTATTTTAGCAACCAAGACTATTAAGGGGGGAAAGCCTAGTGAAAATAGCAAAAGATATAACTAAACTAATTGGCAATACTCCTTTGGTTAAACTAAATAAAATATCTATAGGGCTAAAGGTAATTTTACTAGCTAAGCTTGAATCCTTTAATCCACTATCCAGTATTAAAGATAGAATTGGAGTTTCTATGATAGAAGACGCAGAGGATAAGGGGCTTATTAAAAAAGGTGTTACTATTATTGAACCAACCAGTGGAAATACCGGAATTGCTCTTGCTTTTGTATGTGCAGTTAAGGGATATAAATTAATGCTGACTATGCCTGATACTATGTCCATTGAACGTAGAAAACTCCTGTCTTTATTTGGAGCAGAGTTAATTTTAACTCCAGGCAAAGAAGGAATGAGTGGGGCAGTAAAAAAAGCAGAAGAAATACAAAAAAATACACCTAATTCTTTTATGCCCCAGCAATTTAAAAACAAAGCTAATCCCAAAGTACATAGGGAAACTACTGCAGAAGAGATTTGGCATGATACTGAAGGGAAGGTAGATATTTTAGTAAGCGGTGTTGGAACAGGGGGCACTATTACTGGTGTAGCAGAAATAATAAAAAAAAGAAAACCAAGTTTTTATACTATTGCTGTTGAACCTGCAGATTCTCCAGTCCTATCTGGAGGGAAACCAGGAGCACATAAAATTCAAGGTATTGGAGCAGGATTTATTCCCGATGTACTGCAGGTAAATTTAATTGATGAAATAATAAAAGTATCTAATCAAGATGCAGTAGATACAACTAAAAGATTAGCAAAAGAAGAGGGAATATTAGCTGGCACTTCCTCTGGGGCAGCTACTTGGGCAGCAATAGAAGTTGCAAAAAGAAAAGAAAATAAAGGTAAACTTATAGTGGTTATTTTACCTGATACAGGAGAGAGATATCTTACTACTGAACTTTTTAATTTATAACAATCTCTTAAATAGCAGCAGGTGATGGACATGTTATGGATCATGGGGAGCCCTTATGGGCATAAATAATATAAAAATTTTTTAAAATTTTAAAATTATAAAATTTAAGTTTATTTATTAAGGAGACTATTATGGCAAAAACTATTGAAGAGATAAATGAAAAAATAAAAACGGGAGATGTGGTTGTACTCAATGCTGAAGAAATTATTGATTATATTAAAGATAATGGAATAAAGAAAGCAGCAGAAAAAGTTGATGTGGTTACCACAGCAACTTTTGGGCCAATGTGTTCCTCGGGAGCATACATTAATGTAGGACAGCCCACTCCTAAGATAAAACTAGGTGGAGGTAGTACTTATATTAATGAAGTACCAGTTTACACGGGCTTTGCTGCGGCGGATGTATATATTGGAGCAACAGCTCTGCCAGACGATGATCCAAGAAATAAGATCTTTCCTGGAGAATTTGTTTATGGTGGTGGACATGTAATTGAAGATCTAGTGGAAGGAAAGGATTTAAAGCTTATTGCCACTGCTTATGGAACTGATTGTTACCCTAGAAAGAAGCTGGAAAGTTTAATAAATATTAATGATTTAAATGAAGCAGTGTTGTTTAACCCTAGAAATGCTTATCAAAACTATAACGTAGCAGTAAATTTATCAGATAAGACAATCTATACCTATATGGGAGTTCTAAAGCCTGATCTAGGTAATGCTAATTACTGTAGTGCAGGACAGCTTTCTCCCCTTTTAAATGATCCTGAATATAAAACGATTGGTGTGGGTACCAGGATATTTTTAGGTGGGGGCGTTGGATATATAATATGGCACGGAACCCAGCATAATCCAGGAGTCAAAAGAAAAGCTAACGGTGTTCCACAGGCTCCAGCAGGGACATTAGCAGTTTTGGGAGACTTAAAACAGATGAGACCGGAATATCTTAAGGGTACTACTATGTTAGGTTATGGGGTAACTTTAACTGTTGGCGTAGGAATTCCCATTCCAATTTTAGATGAAGAAATTTGCCAGTATGTAGCAGTAAAAGATGAGGATATTTATACACAGATTGTTGATTACAGCGAAGCTTATCCTCATGGGGAGTCAAAAACTCTCGGAGAAGTAAGTTATGCTCTGCTAAAAAAGGGAAAGATTACTATTCAAGGAAAACAAGTATCAACAGGTAACCTGTCAAGCTATTCTAAAGCACTAATAATAGCTAATACCCTAAAAGAATGGATAAAAAATGGTGAATTTTTCTTAAGTAAAGCTGTGGCTAGTATACCGGGACCAGAATCTGGTTATAAGTTTAAACCCTTAAAAGAAAGGCTGATAGAAGGATAGTAAAAGAAAGGCATGGTATAGGTTTAATGAAATCTTTACTGTGCCTGCTAAAATTAGTGTCGAGGTAAAAATGGTATCTAAGAAAATAGTTCTTTATTTTTCTCCTAAAATCTCAAATCAACCAATAGTATACAGATTAGTAAGAGATTATAAGCTTGAGTTAAATATTTTAAGGGCAAGCATTGACTATAAAAAGGAAGGGATGCTGATACTTGAGCTAACGGGAGAAGAAAAAAATTATAACGAAGGAATTAAATATCTTGAAAATATTGGGATTAAAATGCAATCTTTATCTCAATATATTATTAGAAATGAGAAAGAATGTATTGATTGTGGAGTCTGTATCCCAATCTGTCCGGCTGATGCCCTAGAGATTGCATCTATAACTAGAAAAGTTAATTTTAATAATGAAAAATGCATTGCTTGTGAGATGTGTATTAAAGCTTGTCCACAAAGGGCGATGGAAGTGTATTTTTAATAAAAAATGAAAAAGAGAATATATCTTGACTATGCGGCAACTACTCCATGTGATCCTAAAGTTATAGAAGTAATGCTTCCTTATTTTAATAAAAAATTTGGTAATGCTTCCACTCTTTATTCATTTGGCCAGGAAGCTAAGATTGCCATAGAAGAAGCAAGGAAAAAGATTGCGTCTTGTATAGGGGCGGAAAATTCAGAGATTATATTTACGAGTGGAGGAACAGAAAGCAATAACACTGCTTTGAAGGGGTTTGTTTATGCTAATAGAGAAAAAGGTAATCACATTATAACTTCTGCTGTTGAACACCATTCTATAACTGAAACTTGTAAATTTTTAGAGATTCAAGGATTAAAAATTACCTATATACCTGTAGATAAATATGGTCTTGTTAATCCACAGGATATAAAAAAAGCTATAACCGATAAAACAATTCTTGTATCTATTATGCATGCCAATAATGAAATAGGAACCATCCAGCCTATAAAAGAAATAAGCAAAATTACTAAAGAAAGAGGAATTTATTTTCACACTGATGCAGTTCAAACATTTGGACATATTCCAGTAAATGTTAATGATTTGTCGATAGATCTACTAAGTGCATCTGCTCATAAACTTTATGGTCCTAAAGGGGTAGGTTTTTTATTTATAAGGAGAGGTACCAAAATAGCTCCATTTATCCATGGTGGTGGTCAGGAGAAAAAAAGAAGAGCATCTACGGAAAATGTTCCAGGAATAGTAGGATTTGGTAAAGCCGTTGAACTAGCGATGGATGAGATGGAAATAGAAATGAAAAGATTGAGTATACTGCGAGATAAATTGATAGAAGGGATTTTAGACAGAATAGGGAATGTAAAACTAAATGGCCATCCAATAGATAGATTACCTAATAATATAAATGTTTTAATAGGTTATATTGAAGGTGAAGCCATGATTTTAAGATTAGATTTAGAGGGAATCGCCTGTTCCACTGGTTCTGCCTGTGCATCATCAAGTCTAGAGCCTTCTAATGTACTTTTAGCCATTGGCCTTTCTCATGAATTAGCACATAGTTCTTTAAGATTTACTTTAGGGAGATTTAACAATGAAGAGGATATAGATTATGCACTTGAAGTATTACCGGCTGTTGTTAAAAAATTACGATCAATTTCACCTTTATATAATAAGAAAGGATTATTCGAACCTTGAAAAAATTTAAATGCTCTTGAATCAAGATTTAGTAGGTAATTTGTTGTAATTTCAAACTTTTCATTTGTTTTTGTGTGATGTCTAAGTATGATGTCCAAATTATATTACCCTTCAATTTAAAAGGTAAATAATCTAAAATGTTATTAATCATATAAATGGTTTTCAATAAATTAGTAAAAAAACAATATGGAAAAATTTATTGTTTTTAATCTTCTCATATTATGGATAGAAAAGAAAAATCATTAAAACCAAATATCCAGTTGAATCATAATTTGGAAGACTTAAACAAGAAAAAAATAGCTTTATTTTCTTTGGTAGTTTCTATTTTTCTTGTTACAGTAAAGATTGGAATTGCTTATTTAACTAACAGCATAGGTGTTTATTCTGAGGCTCTAAATAATAGTCTTGACCTGGTAACAGTACTTATTACTTATCTAGCAATTAGAATGTCGGTAAAACCAGCTGATAAAGATCATACATACGGCCATGGAAAATATGAAAATTTCTCTGCATTATTAGAAATTATTATTATTTCTATTCTTAGCTTCTTTATTATTTTTAAGTCTGTGCAGAGATTAATATATAGAAATTTTGAATTAAATGTAAGCTGGTATATATTTTTGATTTTAGCTATATCTATAATTATTAATATTATTAGAGTCGTTTATATAGGTAGAGCAGCAAAAAAATATAACTCTTTTGCTTTTAAAGCAAATTTTATCAACTATACTGGAGATGTTTCGATATCAATTATTGTAATTATAGGCTTAATTTTAGCAAATACTGGTATTTATATTGCTGATCCTATTGCCTCTATAATTAGTTCTGTAATTATTTTAGCTTTTAGTTTTAAAGTATCAATGAAAACTATAAGAAATTTGCTGGATTATATTCCTAAAGAGGTAACAGATAAAATTGTAAGTATTTTAAAAAATATTTCAGAGATAGAGTCTATAGATAGTATGAAAATTCATGAGGTTGGGAATATTAAATTCATAAATTTAGGCATATGTCTTGCAAGTAATTTGTATTTATCACAAGTTGAAAAAATTAAGCAAAAAATAAAAGATAAAATTTCAGAAAATATTTTAAACTCAGAAATAATTATAGAGATAAAGTCATTATTGTCTGATAAAAATATATCAGATTTTGTGAAAAAAATTGTTCTGGATCTTCCTAATATAAAAGATATACATAATATTCTTATATGCAGGGTTGGCAGCTCTATAGATTTATCCATACATCTAGAAATTAGTAATTACCTAAAGTTAGATAAAACTGAAAGCTTAACTAAAATTGCAGAGGAAAAAATTAAAAAAATAATTAATAATATACGTAATATATATATCCATATTGAGGATAAAAAAGACGTAGAAAGTTGGTATGACATTACCCAGGAATCCGAGAGATTAATTTCCAAAATTAAAAAAGAAATTTCTAATTATGTAAACCCGGATACTTGTCATAATTTTACAATTCTTAAAAGAAAAGGTTTATATAACTTAGCATTCCACTGTAGATTTAGAAGAGATACAGATGTAAAGAAGGCACATGTGATTGTTACTGATATTGAAAATAAAATTAAGGAAAATTTTAAAAATATAAAAGAAATTTCAATACATGTGGAGCCAAAATAATTGCCTAAGCTAATTTCAAGCGGTTACGAATTAAAAGAGATATCAAAGAAGAGAAAAAAGATATTAAAAAGGTTATTAAGAAAGAGTGCTTAAACCAGGGTGGAGGCTGATGGTATAAGATATTGTTTTATTAAAAAATATTGACATATGAAAATATATAATATATTAATAAATCATAACAAAATTTAATTCATTTAAAAGAAATATGATTGTATTAGAAAAAATAACAAAGATTTTAAAAGCATTGTCAGATGAAAACAGAATTAGAATAATTTGCTTGCTGAAGATAAAAAAGGATACATGTGTCTGTGAATTGAGGGAGGTAATAGGACTATCACAGCCTACTGTTTCAAGTCACTTGAAGATATTGGAAAATGCTGGTCTTGTAAGTTACAGAAAAGAAGGGCAGTGGGTTAATTATTACATAAATCAGAATTTAGATGTAAATACTTTAAATATAATTAACAATATTATTGATTGTTTAAAAAATGATAAAAAAATTAAAGAAGATTGCAAAAAAATTTTTTCTACAAATAGGGCAGAAATATGTAAAAAAATATAGTTGCCATAGATAAAAGTTAAACTGGATTATAAAAGTGAAAAAGTATTATCAATAATTTATTAATATTTAATAAACTGATATATAAGGGAGAAAAAGTACTAATGGCGGTAAAAATAAAAATTCCAATTTCATTTCGGCGTTTTGCTGGTGGTAAAAAAGTTTTAAGTTGCAAGCCTGGAAAAATTTCAGTAATTTTAGAAGAAGTTTTTAAGAAATATCCTGAAATTAAAAAAAAGATATTTAATGACAATAAAGTTTTAATAAGTTATATAGTGCTATTTTTAGATGATCAAAATATAAATCACTTAAGAAAATTAGATACTGTAGCAAAGGATGGGCAAACCATTAAGATTATACCAATGGTAGGAGGAGGATAAGGCAGTTGCATACCTTTGATAAAAAGATAAAAGATAGGTATTACGCCCAATCATTGTTTGAACATATTGGAATTAAAGGCCAGAAGCGTCTAGCTGAGAGTAAGGCAGTCGTAGTTGGCTGCGGGGGACTAGGTTCTGTTATAGCTAATAATTTGGCTCGAGCAGGTATTGGGTTTATAAAATTAATTGATAAGGATTATGTTGAAATTAATAATCTTTCCAGGCAAGTTCTTTTTAATGAAACGGACGCAGAGAAAGAAACACCTAAATCGTTAGCCGCAAAAAAATGGCTTGAGAGTGTAAATTCAGAGATAACTATAGAAGCAATACCGGATGAAGTTAATAAAGGTAATATTGGAAAATATATTAGTAATAGTGATTTAGTCTTAGATGGAACTGATAATTTTAAAACACGATTTTTGATAAATGATACTTGCGTCAGGAAAAAAATTCCATGGATATATGGTTCTGTTGCTGCTAGCTATGGTATGGTTTGTGATATTATTCCAGGAAGAACCCCCTGTTTTAGGTGCATGTTTACAGAAAAAATATCAAAAGGAGAAGCTTTATCTTCTAGCAATGTAGGTGTAATAAACCCAGCGGTCAATGTTGTAGCATCTATCCAGACAGTAGAGGCATTGAAAATATTAACTGGTAATATTGATGATTTAGTCAAAGGCATAATATATCTTGATATCTGGAATTATGAATTGGAAGTAATAGATGTAAAAAGAAATGAAAATTTTAGGTGCCCTATATGCGGTTCGTAAGATTATATGTGCTACAGACAGAGATTCAACAATTTTTAGTATGATTTTAATTTAACAGCCCTGTAGAAAATGCAAAGTTGGTTATCAGCAGGAGAGGTGCAAAGGGTGGTTATGTTATAGCAAAACCTCCAGGAGAAATAAAGCTTATTCAAGTAATTAATACTTTGGAGGGTTCTATTTCTCCGGTTGATTGTGTCGATGGAAATATTTGCAAGAAAGCAAGTGAATGTGTTTTATATGATGTTTGGAAAGAGATCAAGGATGTTATTGAGAAAATTTTAAGTTCTATAACTCTAAAAGATCTGGTAGATAAATATAAAAATAAGAAAAAGAGAAAAAAATGAATTCAAAAATAAAAAAAGACGGTAGGAAAAGAATATTTTTTGATAATGCTTCTACAACAAGAATAGATGACCATGTATTTAAGGAAATGGAACCATACTTTAGAGAAAATTATGGCAATCCATCAAGCCTGCATGATTTTGGGGAATCAGCTAAAATAGTAGTTGAGCAGGCAAGAAAAAAAGTTGCTGATATGATAGGTGCGTCTGCTGAAGAAATTTATTTTACTTCGTGCGGAACTGAATCAAATAATTTAGCGCTTTGGGGGTTAGCCAGGGCTTTAAAAGGAAAGGGCAGTCATATTATATCATCAGTTATTGAGCATCACTCAATTATAAACCCTTTAAAAGAAATGAAAAAAAATGGCTGGAATATAAGTCTGGTACCAGTGGATAAATATGGTTTAGTAAATCTTGGAGACATTGAAAATGAGATTACAGGTAGTACTACTGTATTGATTTCTGTTATGCATGCAAATAATGAGATTGGAACTATTCAGAAATTAAGGGAGATTTCCCAAATAGCAAAAAAACATAATATTGTATTTCATAGTGATGGCATGGCTACTGCTGGAATTATACCTGTAAATGTAAAAGAGCTTGGAATTGATGCCTATAGTTTTTCTGCACAGCAGCTGCATGGACCTAAGGGAGTAGCTGCCTTATTTATAAAAAGAGGAACAAGGATAAAGCCAATCTTTTTAGGTGGCATCCAGGAAAAAGGTAGAAGGGCTGGAACTGAAAATGTACCGGGTATTGTTGGTTTTGGAGAAGCATGTGAATTAGCTAAAATTAGAATGAATGAGAATATGAAATATGTATCAAAGCTTAGAGATAGTTTAATTAAGAGATTAGAAGACAAAATAACAGATATTAAACTAAATGGGCATCCTACACGAAGACTTCCAGGGAATGTGCATATAAGTTTTGAATATATAGAAGGAGAATCAATACTTCTGATGTTAAATATGGAAGGAATTGCAGCAGCCAGCGGTTCATCCTGTGCTTCACAGGCACTTAAAAGTTCTCATGTTCTTAATGCTATAGGTTTATCTCCGACCATGGCTCAAGGATCTATTCTGTTCTCTTTGGGGAAATATAATACAGATTTAGAAATAAATAGATTACTTGAAGTTTTACCACCTATTGTTAAAAGGCTAAGAGAGATGTCGCCTATATATAGAAAATAAAAATATTTTTTAAAATTAAAAAAAGAGGTTATAAATGTTAGCATATAGTAAAAAAGTAATGGAACATTTTACAAATCCCAGAAATGTTGGTGAGATTAAGGATGCTGATGGAATAGGAGAAATAGGGAATCCTGTATGTGGAGATATGATGAGTTTCTATATCAAGGTTAAAGATAATAAGCTGGAGGATATTAAATTTAAAACATTTGGGTGCGGGGCTGCGATTGCAGTATCAAGCATGATAAGTGAAGTTGCTAAAGGGAAAACACTGGATGAAGCATTAAAAATAAATAATAAAGATATAGCAAAAAAATTAGGAGGGCTTCCTAAAAATAAACTTCATTGTTCAAACTTAGGTGCTGATGCTCTGCATAAAGCTATTGAGGATTATTTACAAAAAAAGAAAAATAAATGATTGGGAGATAATATGTCTAAAAATAGCGCAAGGAATAATGTAAAAAATAAAAATAATAAGTGTCCTTACTGTGATATTGAATTAAATGATACCAGGTTACCTTTTTGTTCTTATTGCAAAATTAAAATAAGTTATTGCAGGGAATGCGGCCATGCTGTTTCCAGTAATTTAAAAGTATGTCCTAATTGTGGAGAAAGACTATAGATAAAAGGATAGATACTTATGAAAGAAGAGCTGAATAATTCAAGACATGATGAATATTTAGATTGCACTGGGCTATATTGCCCGGTACCTGTATTTGAAACAGGAAAAAAAATTAACAGTATGAGAAATGGACAGATACTGAAACTTATAGCTGATGACCCTGCATCTGAAGAGGATATTAAAGCTTGGGCAAAAACTACAGGTAATAAACTTATAAAAGTGACCAAGGATAATGATAATTTTATTTTCTATATAAGAAAGATGCATAAATAAATCTGGAGGAGTGAATGGCTAAAAAAAAGTTATTATATGTACAGACAAGCGGTATAGATACACCACAAAGACTTTATTCACCTTTTATACTGGCACAAACAGCATTAGCAATGAATGTGGAGCCAATTATTTATTTCTTAGGTGAAGGAGTGATTGTTGTAAAAAAAGGAGAAGCGGAGAAAATAAAGATTGGTAATTTTCCATCTTTAAAGGAAGTAATAGATGAAACTTTAGGGCAGGGAATAAAACTGCTTATATGTCAGCAAAGTGCGCAACTATTTGGGGAAAAATTAACACCTGATGATTTTGTGGATGGTTCCAAGGTGGTTGGTGCTGCAACTTTAAATAATTTAGTAATTGAGGCCAACGGAACAATGTGGTTTTAAATTTGTTTGTTAAATGGAAAATATTTTAAAGAAAAGTAAAAAATTTTTAAAAGATAATTGTATCATAACAGGGGGACATTTTAGATTATTTTTTAACCATGATAGCTTCAGGGAAAATCTGAATGAAGGAACAATTAATTCGCTTAAGTTTGCAATAAAATTATTTAAAACTGCAAGGAGTAAGAAGATATATACTGATTTAGGTATATTAATAAATGACATGGGTTCAGCATGCGGGGAAAATAGTTGTAGCGTTAATAATTTTAATTTTTCCCGAAAGGATTATGTTTTACCAGAAAAGTATCTTGCTATTTTAGATAGTGAAGATATACCATATAAAAATATAAAGATTTACTGGGAAAAACATATAAGAAATAGAGGAAAGAAAGAATTATTAAGAAGGGTCAAACAAAATGATGTAAACATTAGGAAAGGACCTGATGGATTATATTTAAATGACCCCCAGCAATATGGGAAAATTATTTTAACAAGAAAAAGAAATGAGGATAAATATGGTGTTCCGGCATGTCCGTTAATAATGGCTGGATTAAACATGGAACAAAATAAAAGATATCCATCAAGTATTAATTTTTATTATATTGGAGATGATAATATTGAAAATGTTCCAAATTTTTTTGTGATTGAAAAGGGTGTAAGAGTTTCAGAATTATTTGGAGCAGATATTATTGTGAAAAACTTTTATTTAAATAAATAGTATAATGTAAGTAATAATAAAAAACTGAAAGTAATGAAGGAAATGTAATTTATTTATAGCTGTCAGGTATGTGGGGATACTATTAAATGAAATCCTTCAGGTAGATATCTAATAGTGGAATTCCAAGGAAAAGGTTTAAAAAGATAAGTTAGTTTGAGATTTAAGGAAAATATAATTTATTAAAGTCAGAAAAGAAAGAATTTGATTTTTATGAGTGAAAAAGAAGAGATTAAATTAAGTACCGGAGTTTTATCAGAAGAAGAACTAAAGTCTGTTTTGGATGCTTTACCTGTTGATATTACTTTTATTGAAAAAGATGATAAAGTCAGGTTTTTTAATAGATTTGAGGATAGAATTTTTAAAAGACCTGTATCTGTTATTGGTCGAAGGATTCAAGATTGTCATCCAAAAAAGAGCTTGGCTAAAGTAGAACAGATATTAAAAGATTTTAAAGATAAAAAAAGGGAAGTTGCAGAATTCTGGATAAATCTGGAAGGAAAGCTTATTTATATTCGTTATTTTCCTGTTTATACTGATGGGGGAAAATATCTTGGGTGCCTGGAAGTAAGTCAGGATATAACTGATATTCAGAAAATAAAAGGTGAGAAAAGGTTATTATAATTTTTTCCTAGTTTTATGATTTGAATCAATTTTCTTTCTTGCTTCTTCAAAAAAAGGTTCTGCAAAAGAGGAAGAATAAGTCCTCTGCTCAAAAGTTTTTTTCTTAAGGGTTTCTAAAAATCCCTTAAATTGATCAAAATAGGAGCCGTATATATGATAACTGTCCGTAATATCAACATAGCGGCCAATTTTAACAGGTCTTGCTATTTTTTCAGAAATTTTTTCAGCAATTACTTTTTGTAAGTCTGTTAGTGCAAAGATATTCATGAATGCTGCCTTAAAGGCATCTCTTGAACGCCAATGGGTGTTCATATTAAGAATCAATCCTTCTTCTGGATCTTCAAATATACGCAGCCAAATTCTCTGAAGACATGGAGGTTCATGATGCTTGGCATCAATTTCTGGAGCCCAGGTGATTGATTGGGCTCTTCTTGTATGAAAACAACTAGCAAGATTATCAACTGCT
>JADHVM010000011.1 GCA_016783985.1 Actinomycetota bacterium | reverse complement strand
ATAATTATGACGGTGTTGAATTATTTGATGGTATTTCTACCTATCATGTTTACACAGGTGGACCACAAAATACTTCTGAGTTTGCTAATAGATTAAAATTGTTATATTCAAAATGGAAAAAAGTTGTACAGTCTAAAGGTAAGGATTTTATTCCAGGAGCGATACCTGCTTATAATGACACTTGTATGGCGGCTAGGAAAAAATGTGTACCTCCATTAAACGGATCACAAGAAGATTTTAATTATATGTTAAAAATTGTTTCAAATTACTTGGATTATGTAAATGGTGCTGAAAATTTAACACAGGTTACAATAGCCACATTCAATGAAAACCAAGAGGGAAGTGGCGTAGAACCTTCATTAGAGTGGGGTTATGACAGGATAAAACAGATTCCGATTGTCTTTGGAAATAAGTAATAAGTAAAAATATATTATCTATTTTATGATTTAAAGAAGTTATTAATGGTAATTATAATGTTATGATGAGTTTCAGCTATTTTTTTTCTTTTTTTAAGGAAAACTCGTCACTTAGTGGATTAGGGATACAGTTTATTTATAACTTTTTTCTATTACAGGATACAATATTTGGTCAAACTTAATAGCAGATTTTACCAATTTTTAAACTTTTTAAAACTAAGTATTGTATACTTTTTATAATTAAAAAAAGTTATTACATAGGAGGGAAACGGGGTGCCGCCTCCATTTCTTAATACATTTAATAATACTAATATTTGTAAATTATTATAGATATTAATTAAAATTTGAATTCTCCCTCCCCTCCCAAAGGAAAAAATTTTTAGATCATGTTTAAAAATATAAGTTATAAATCCCCACAGTAGCTCAATGGAAGAGCAGCCAACTGTTAATAAGTGTAAGCTGTAGGTTCTCGTTCTGTGGGAGACGCAAAAGTATGTTTTAAAAATAGCCATATTTTTATTTTTTTTAATAGAATTTATAAATAACGTATAAAGACATTATACTAATTTTTTCGTTTTTTTATTCTTAATAAAATAGTATAATAAAATATATTAACAAATTAAACAAAAAACATGAGAAAAATATTAATAAAACAATTGATTGTTAAAAAATTATGCTTATTTATTTTATTACTAACAGTTATTTTTCTATTTCCACCCATAGTTTTTGCTCAAAATCAAGAAGTAATAATTGATACATCAGAAAATAATAATCAGGATTCATCTGGACCAAGATTAGAAACTGGTTCTGTTACGCCCCAATATGGCCCGCCAGGAGAATATACTTTTCATACTTATTTTTCTGACCCTCAAAACCGTATTCCTGAATATGTCAGGATTTATATTTCAGATATTAATAAAGATGTACCTATAGAGAAAACCCAGCCTCATTTGATGCAAAGGAATCCAAGTAATACTAATAGCTCATGGGGTACTGAATATACTTACACCACTAATATCACCGAAGAAGGGCAATACCAGTTTTATTTTGAAGCAAAAGTTGGCTCAGAGATTATTCACAATCCTTCTTATGGAGGACCGGATTGCAAACCAGGTTTATGTCCTGATTGTTGTGGTGCCTGGGGAGGTCCAAAAGTTTTATCAGAAAAACTAATTAATAAACACAAAATTTATCTATTTGATAAAGACAAAGAAACAGCAATCTGGTCTTATAATACTGAAAGGAATTGGGTTACTTCCGTTGCTTTTTCAGCAGATAATACAAAATTAGCAGCAGCAGATAATCAGGGTAATCTCTATCTTTTTGATATTAAATCTAACAATCCTATCTGGACTTACAAAGCAGAATTTGATCCCAATAACGGAAATATTAGTCAGGACATAGGTTTAGTTGCTTTTTCTCAAAATTATTACATAACTGCTAGCTTAAAAGGGCAGGTATTTTTATTTAAAACCGATAACAACCAGCCGATCTGGAAACATGATATTGGAATGACTTTAAGGGGATTAGTTATTTCTGACGATGGACAGTACATTGCTGCTGGAGGTCATGACACCAAAGTTTATCTATGGGAAACAAAAGACTCCAGCCCTAAATGGGAATACAAAATACAATCAGAAGGTGGAATTTTAGGTTTAGAAGGAAGTGTAATTAGAACAATGGCAATGGCTCCAGAGAGTAAATATTTTACTGCAGGAACAAGTTGTCCCGATCGGAGTGTTTATGTTTTTAGCCCTAAAAAAACAGAACCAATCCTAAAAATTAAAGCAGGTGCTAATTTCCCAGTTGAAACAATTGATATTTCCGATGATGGACAATATGTGATTGCAGCAGGTGGTGGCTCTGATGAAGACCCTTATTCTGCTTTACTTATAAAAACTGACAAAGAAGAACCAGTTTGGAAATATGATTACAGTAAAAATCCAGCTATAACAGCTAGAATTTCTCCAGATGGTCAGTTAATTGCACTTGGATATATAATTGATGGAGTCTATTTTTTGCAGAGAAATTCAAATCAGCCTCTATGGCTATTGAAAAACTCGGGTTATGTTGGTGATATGGCTTTTTCTCAAGAAGGAACAATGTTAGCAGTAGGAACAGGAACTTATCATGTTATTCTTTTGTCAACTGACAATATTGCAATTTTAAAAGACTGGAAAACAGAAAACAAAGTTGAATCAGTAGCTATTTCTCCTAATGGTCAATACATTGCTGCTGGTACAAGCTTGGAAAGGTTTATATCTATTGGATCAGAGGGTGACAACACAACAGGTGCAGGGATAGGTGAATTAAAAGATTTAAAGCCGGAACTGGTGAAATTATCAACAGATGGTCAAGGATCTCAGATAGAAGGTGACAACACAACAGATGCTGGGGTAAGTGAATTAAAGTCAGAACTAGTGGAACAATCAGAAGATAATCAAGGATCTCAGATAAAAAAGGATGCCGTAAAAAGTTTTAAAATACCCAATTTTTACTTCTGGATAGGGTTATTCTTAGGAATTGGATTGATAATACTTAGTCTAATAGTTTTTATTAAAAAGAGAATACGTTGGATAATTATAATTGTAATAGTTGGCATAGGATTTATAATTATATCCTCTTACTATCTTACAGTAAATAAAAAACAAATTTTTACTGAAGTACAGCAAAAAGAAATTCAAAATGAAGATTCAACTGATCAGAATATTAAGATAGGAAAATCTTATGATACAGGTAATTCTAATAATATAAGAGTAATTGAATAAGGATATTTGAGGATAAAGTACATTTAGTTGAAAAATATTATCATAAGTGTATGATTATAATTAATGAATTAGCAATATAGCAATATTTATAGACATAATGGAATTAAATAAGCAATATTTAGATTAGCTGAAAAAGCACTTTAAATGTTCAATATTTAAGTACTAACTAGGGATAAATATATATAATTTTAATTACACTCTAAACTTACAAAGAAACAAACTCTATTTTTTAAAATTTCTTTAAAGAAAATGGGAGCAAAAACCAAAATTATAAAGTCTGCGTGTCTTTCTTTGTTCTGTTTTTTATTATCTATTCCTTTCTGGTACTTGCTTAGAAAATTTTTCCTTTGGCAGGAAGGAAGAGTGCTACTTAATTTTATATATGTATTTATCTCGTTTAGCATTTTTATCATATTTTCATTAGTTTATTTAACATTAATAGATAACAGAAAAATAATATCTCTTACATCATTTTTTATTACGTTTAGTTTCTTAGCTTTTTTCTTAAGAGAAGATGAAATATGGATAGATAAGGTTGCTATAATATGTTATGTAATTATTGTATTTATTCTTTTTATCGTGTTTAACTCCACTAATAAAAATCTTATATATGAGAGAAAAAACAGTATAATATTTCATCCAGGAAAGTCTATCCTAAGAGTTGCTCCGGCACTGATGGTTGTTTTCGCAATACTACTATCAGTTATTTTCTATTTTAATTTTCCCCTGATGGACAAAGAGGGGAATATAGAAGTAAAAGAAGAATATATGGAGAAAGTCTCCAAGCCTTTTGAAGGATTAATAAATAAATATATTCCTATTTATGATCTGGATATGACTGCAGATGAATTCATAGTTCTTTCCACTTTTTTAGATCTTCCTTTTGCTGAGGGTGAAGAAGAAATAAAACCTCCAGTAGATATTGGAAAACCTTCAGAAGAAATTATGAGATATCTTGAGGATAAAGATATATATAGTATAGAGGAAGTAAACTTTATGCAGTATATGAGAGAAGATGAAGAATTTAGAAACCTATTTATAGAAGAGATAAAAAAAGTAGTAGTTGATGCAAATCCTTATCTTATGAATAAATACCGACAAAATATAGCTGAAAACTGGGGAGTAGAATTAGATGGCGAAGATAAGATGGGAGAAGTTTTTACCAGACTTATTAACAATAAGATTAATGAAGTTCCAAAAAGAATTAGAGATTTATTTCTAATTTTTCCTGCTGTTACTTTGTTTGGAATTTTGCAGATTACCTTTATAATTCTTGGCTTTATTTACTCACTTATATGCTGGATTCTTTTAATAATTTTTCATAAAGCAAAATTTTACCATAACAGGAAGATTAAGGTAGAGAAAGAAGAAATGGAGCTTTAAATTAAATGTTAAATATGTGAAATATACTAACATTGTCAATAAAATTATTAAAGAAACAAAATTATTTAAGCTAATTGAGAGGGGTAAGATGTTTATTAGATTTGTAAAACATGGGTAATTTTTATTTCCTTAATAAAATTAATTCTCAAATAGGATAAAATGAAAAATATTTATTATTTTCTTCTTCTTTTTCTTAAAATCCTGCTATCTAATCTTAACGATAAGGGGTGCCGCCTCCACATAATGCAATAATCTATAAAAATGAAAAACCTAAGGAAATACGGAAAAGCACCTTTCAGTTTAGCTGTTATTCATGGTGGTCCAGGTGCGCCTGGAGAAATGGCTCCAGTGGCACGTGAACTTGAATCCAGATGGGGTGTTTTAGAACCACTTCAAAAAGCGAAAACGCTCAAAGGACAGATAGAAGAGTTAAAAACTGTTCTGGAAAAGAATGGAGATCTACCCATTTCATTAATTGGTTTTTCTTGGGGAGCATGGCTAAGTTTTATATTTGCTGCTAATTATCCAACATTTATAAAAAAACTTCTACTTATCGGAAGTGGTCCTTATGAAGAGAAATATGCTACAAATATCATGAAAATCCGGTTGAGTCGCCTAACAGAGGAAGAAAGGTTAAAAGCCTATACCATGATGAAGAATCTAAGCAACTCCCTCAAAAAAGAAAATAATAGATTATTTGCCCAATTTGGAAAGCTGATCTCTAAAGCTGACTTGTATAATCCTCTGCCACATGATGATGAAGTATTGGAATATCAGTATGGGATTTATCAAAGTGTATGGGAAGATGCTAAGATACTGAGACGCAGTGGAAAGCTTTTAGAACTTGGAAAGCAAATAAAATGTCCGGTAGTTGCAATCCATGGTGATTATGATCCTCATACTCCAGAAGGAATCAAAATCCCGCTTTCATCTATTTTAGTAGATTTTAAATTTGTTTTACTTAAGCGCTGTGGGCATTATCCCTGGATAGAGCGATACGCAAGAAGTAGATTTTATAATATCCTTAAAAAGGAATTAGGCTAAATTTAATTTATACAGGAAATATTTGATTTAGGAGATATAAGATAAAAGCAAGAATTTCTAAATAGTCTGATTATTCCATAAAGTTGCAGTTATCAAATTAAGTACCAAAAAATGAGTTTGCTAGATTAAAGTAGATATATGCTATTAGAATTAAGAAAAAAGCAGAACCTATGATGTTTGCCCCGATGTATCTCGTAGCTGTTTTATATTTGGGAATAAAAAAACTTGTGACAATGGCAGCAAGGCCTACGAATGCAATAATGCCTAATAATGTATAAATTGCTATCATAATTTTATTTTTTTTAAATAAAGTACTATAGATTATAATAAAATAATTGCATTAATTAAATGTTTTTTTTATTTATATGTTTTTTTTATTTATAATATCCTATTTTACAATTTTATACTTAAAACCAGAAGAAGGATTTTATTTGCATAATGTTGAATATGCTATATAATAAAAAACTGCTTAAATTAGTATTACAATTTAAAACTGAGTAGTGATGATTTTATTAAATTTGTATTTAAAGGAATCTTACTTCTCATTCATATAAAAAATAAAAAAAATAATGAAAGGTATTTTTAAGTGAACAAGAAATTATATGTTGGTAATCTAGAATATTCTACAACTGATAAAGAGTTGGAGGAATTGTTTTCGAGTGAGGGCACTGTAACTTATGCAAAAGTAGTTATGAGAGAAGATGGAAAATCAAGAGGGTTTGGTTTTATAGAAATGGAAACCGAAGAAGAAGCAAAAAAAGCTCTGGAAAAGTTTAATCAGAGTAGCTTTAAAGACAGAACTATTATGGTTAATGAGGCTAGAACTCGAGAAAAAATGAACTATAGCGAGGGAAGAAGAAACTACAACACTGGAAATAAGGTTAAAGGCGATTTAAATTATAAGCTGCGAAAATTAAGAAGAGACTACAAATAAATTCCTAGGTTTATACTTAATATTTTACTGTATTTTCTTTAATTATAATTTCATCTGGTGGCTTACAAGTGTAATTAAGGCTTAGTAAGTTTACAAAGGTTTAAAAGCTTTAATGTGTTTTATTTAGTGTGCCTTCAAATGGAATGCTTTATTTTTTATAAATTTCTACTCTTCTGTGTTTTAATAAAGGAAGTTCTTTTCTTATCTTATTTAATTTTTCAAGATCAATTGTTCCAGATATAATACTTTCTTTTTCGTCTGCTTCCACAATTATTTTTCCCCAGGGGTCAACTATTAAGGAATGACCATAAGCAACATACTCATTTTTTGTATTTCTTGCAGGGGAAGCAGCTATTAGAAAGATTTGATTATCGATAGCTCTAGCTCTAATTATAGAGTGCCAGTGGGCAGGACCAGTAGTCATGTTAAATGCTGCTGGTATTATTATAATTTTAGAACCTTCCATTGTCATTTTGTGTATGAGTTCAGGGAATCTCATATCATAGCAGATAGCGACTCCAATTTTACAGAACTCTGTTTTAAAAGTGGTTGTTTTGTTACCGCATGATAAAATGTCTGATTCCTTAAAATTAATTCCATTTTTTATATTAATGTCAAACAGGTGAATTTTTCTGTGTTTGCCTATTAAATCTCCATCTCTATTAAAAGAATAAGAAGTGTTGTATATCTTTTTACCTTCTTTCTCAGGAATAGATCCTCCAACAATATAGATATTTAGTTCTTTCGCAAGATTTGCCAGCAATTTTGTAGTTTTTCCAGGATAAGGTTCTGCAAATTTTGTAAAATAATGATTACTGTATGGACAGTTAAACATTTCAGGCAGTATAACAATATCGGATTTCACAGCAGCTTTTTTAACCATTTTAGCTGTTTTTATTAAATTTTGTTCCTTATTATGTGTTACTTTGATTTGGCATATTGAGACTTTTATTTTCAAGAAAGAAACCACCCTTTAAATCTTTTGCTATAAAACTTAAACAAGTATATTATTGGGCTTTTGAATTAAAAAGTACAGTGTTCAATGGTCGTAAAATTAAAAATTTTATTAAATTATCCGAGAAACTTTATTTAATATCAAAAAAGGTTTATCATTTGCTAATATTTTTATGAGTTTTTTATTATTTAAGAGCATGGATGAAGAAAGAAAACATATATTAAAAGATAATTTAAGAGTCTTACTTTTAAAATTTTCATATCCTGCAGTTATAGGAATGGTAATAAGTGCATTATATAATTTTGTAGATGCCATTTTTGTTGGAAATGGAGTAGGCCCTATTGCTATTGCTGCTTTAACTATTGTGCTTCCTATACAGATAATTATGATGGCCATAGGTTTTATGATTGGTGTTGGTTCAGCATCAATAATATCAAGATCACTTGGTGCGAACGATAAAGATAATGCAATAATTACTGCAGGGAATGGGATCCTGTTAAATTTAATTTTAAGTGCTATGGTAATGATTCCTACTTATATTTTTATGGATGAATTACTGATGTTCTTTGGTGCTTCGAAAGATGTACTTCCTTATGCAAAAGATTATACTCAAATAATTTTATTTGGATTTGTATTTTTTTCTTTTGGTATATGTTCAAACATAATAATAAGAGCTGAAGGAAAACCAAGAGCTGCAATGTATCCCATTATTATAGGTGCAGTAATGAATATTATTTTGGATCCAATATTTATATTTGTTTTTAAAATGGGAGTAAGGGGTGCAGCCATAGCTACAATAATCAGCCAGATTGTTGTTTCTATCTATATTATTATCTATTTTATGTCTGGAAGAAGTATTTTTTCTTTTAAATTAAAGATATTTAAATTAAAAGGAAAGGTGATAAAAAATATATTAGTTATTGGGTTTCCTTCATTTTTAATGGCATCTATGGATAGTATTATATTTATAGTTTTTAATAGAGCTGTTTTATATTATGGAAGTGATTTATACATTGCTGTTGTTGGTATTGGTATAAGAATATTTGACTTGACTTTTATGCCTGTTTTAGGAATATCACATGGATTTTCGACAATTGTTAGTTTTAATTATGGTGCAAAACTTTACAGTAGAGTTAAAAAAGTCTTCAGCGAAGCAGTTGTATGGACTACAGTAATAGCAAGTGTTGCCTTTATTATTCTAATGTTTTTTCCTGGGGTATTACTGAGTCTGTTCAGCAATGATAGTGAGTTAATTGCGAGCGGTATAACACCTCTTAGAATTATAGTTATATTGTTTCCTACGTTAGGAATTACAATAATTGGTGGAAGCTTTTTCCAGGCAATTGGTAAAGCTTTACCTGCAACAATAATAACTGTATCCAGACAGCTGTTATTTTTATTACCAGCTATCTTTATACTGCCATTATTCTTTGATTTGAATGGAGTATGGCTTTCATGGCCAGTTTCTGATTTTTTAGCTTTCTTGGTTACTGGAATTTTTGTTCTCAGGGAAGTAAGTATTATAAATAAGTCGCTTGAAACTGAGACCTGCAGGATAGCTTAAAATCTAGAAGAATTTAGTTTTATCTTTTTCTACAAGTCCTGCTATTATGAGCTTATTATCTCCAAATTTGTCTGATATTTTTCCAATAGCTTTGGTTAGATTTTCTTCTTTTTTCTTTTCTTTAAAAAGCAAGTTATCTAATATGAAGTTTGGTTTTAGGCTGCTTACAGAAATACCTAGCATCCTGATTTTCTTGCGAATCAGATCAAGTCCATCAAGGAGCAGGAGGGAAGACTTATATATGCCAAGTATTCCAGATGTATGATTTTTAAGAGTTTTTCTTTTTGTAATAGTTTTAAAATCAGAGAATCTAACCTTTAGAGTCACAACTCTACCCTTATATTTTTTAGAGTTTAAGTTTATTGATATCTTTTGAGAAAGAAACAGTAATGTTGATTTTAGGATTTCAAGATCATTTGTGTCCTTTTTGTAAGTTATCTCTCTTCCTATGGATTTTGGTTCATGATAAGGTATTACTTCTCGATCGTCTAATCCATTTGCCATATTGTGGATGGTTTCGCCAATTTCTCCAAATTTAGCTTTCAGAATTTCTACTGGTATGCTGGCAACGTCTCCTATAGTTTTAACGCCCATGGATTTAAGACTTTCACCGGTTACTCTTCCTACACCCCAGAGGTAAGACACAGGAAGAAGTTTTATTTTTTCTATTACTTCCTTGCCTCCTTCAAGCACGGTAAGTCCATTTGGCTTTCCTATACTTGAAGCAAGTTTTGCTAAAAATTTATTAGGGGCTATTCCTGCAGAGGAAGTTAAATTTGTTTGTTCATATATTTTGCCTTTTATTCTTTTAGCAATATCAATAGCATTTCCGAAGAGCTTTTCACAGCCTGTTACATCTAAGAAACCTTCATCACAGCCAACAAACTCTACAAGTGGGGTAAACTGAAAAAATATCTCTCTTATCTTTCTTGATTCTTCAAGGTATTTCTCCATATCTACAGGAATGAAAATTCCTATAGTGCAGAGTCTCTTTGCTCTTGTAAGGGGCATTCCTGCATGTAGTCCATATTTTCTTGCTTCGTAAGAAGCAGATGAAATTACTCCTCTGTTTAAAGGACCTCCAACTATCAAAGGTTTGTTTTTGTATTTAGGGTTGTCTCTTTGTTCAATTTGAGCAAAGAAAGCGTCCATATCTACATGAATTATTTTCCTTATGTTTTCCATACTGCCCCAGCTCCTGTGAGCAAATTTGTTTTTATGTTGTCCTTTATGCTATTATTTTCTAATTTTTTAAGTAATACAAGGCTTATAACATCTTTTGCAATAATTGATATAGTATTATCTCTTAAATGAAGTCTTCCTTTAATTATAACTGAAGATTGATTCATTATTATTTTAGAATTTCTTTTAAAAGTATCAGAGAAAAAAACTGATTCATACATCCCGTCTTCATCTTCTATTGTGCAAAAAAGCATGGACTGTCCATTTTTAGTCTTTTCTATTCTTCTTGTAATAACAATTCCTGAAGTAAATATATCTTTGGGATATATATAATTTGTATTCTTTATTAACCCTGAGATTCTATATTCTTTTTTCCTGTTTTTTATCAGATAGGAAAAATATTTACTTCTTGTGACATTGAATTTCTTTAATTCTTCTTTGAAATATTTAAGAGGGTTGGCACTTATAAAAAATCCAAGGATTTCTTCTTCCATTTTAAGCTTTTCTTCAAAGGTAAAGTCTATTAAGTTCTTGGGATTTTGATTCTGGAGACAAGAATTGTTCTGGAAATAAGAATTATGACTGCGCCTCGTACTGTTATTATCTAAATTCTGGAGGTGAAAAAAAATCAGCAGTAAGTATTTTCTCTTTAGATTTGTAAAATCAAATGCTCCAATTTTTATTAAATTTTCGGCTGCTTTTCTGGCCAATCTGTGGTTGTTTGAAGTTCTGTAATAGAAATCAAAAAAATCTTTAAAATTTCCATTTATAGCTCTTTCGTTTATTATAGAGTTTACCCCTTCAAATCCCAGGTTTCTTACAGAAAGCAGGGATGTTCTTATAGATTTACCACTGTCCTCAACACAAAATTCAATCCCACTCCTATTAATGTCAGGAAGTTTTATGCCTATCCCAAGTCTTCTTGCTTCTTCAATATACTGCATCTCGTTATAATAGCCTGATTTATTGGTAAGTATTATTGATATAAGTTCTGCAGGATAGTAAGCTTTTAGGTAGCAGGTTATATATGAAAGCTCAGCATAGGCAGCAGCATGAGCTTTAACAAAACCATAACTGGCAAATTTGAATATCAGTTTAAATATTTTATTTACAGTTCCTATATCGCAGCCTTTCTTTAGTGCACCTCTTACAAATCTTGACTCCTGAGTTTTCATTTCTTCTTTTGATCTGTCTGTCATAGCTTTTCTTAGATTTTCAGATTCACCGAGTGAGTATCCAGCTATTTTTATAGCTATCTGCATAACCTGTTCCTGATAGAGTATTATTCCATAAGTTTCTTCTATAATTGGCTTCAAATCTTTATTGATATAGGTTATTTTTTCTCTTCCAAATTTTCTTTCAATAAAATTATTAACCATGCCTGACTGCTGTGGTCCTGGCCTGTATAGTGATATGAGAATGGTGATATCATTTAAGCTTGAGGGTTTTATCTTTCTTGCAAGTGTTCTTATACCAAAACTCTCCAGTTGAAAAACTCCAAGTGTTCTACCTTTTTTTATAAGATTGAATACTTTTTTATCATCATGTTTAATTTCTGAAAAACTTAAATTTATATTTCTGCTGTTTTTTAAAATATCTGCAATGTCACTCAGCATGCTAAGGCTTAAGGAATTTATGAGATCTATCTTCAGAAGTCCCAAGTCTTCTACGCTGTCCTTGTTATACTGGCTCATTATTTCACCAGTTTCTGAAAGAGTAAGTGGGATAATTTTTGCCAGGTTAGAATTTGATACTATAAAAGCAGAAGGATGCATTGAAACGTGTCTTACAAATCCTTCTATCTTTTTAGAAACAGAAGTTATTTTTTTGTAGGCAGTGCTTCTTATGTTTATACTATTATATTCTTTTATTGCTTTTTCCATATCTTCTCTGGTAAAAAAATGTCTGTAGTTTGGTATTGCTTTTATAATATGGTCTACTTCTTCTTTGTTTAAGTTTAAAATTCTCCCTGCTTCTCTTATTGCAGCTCTTGGCTTTATTGTGGAGAAGCTGCAAACCCTGGCGATATTTTTCTTCCCATATTTGGATGATAGATATTTTAATACACAAGCTTTCTTTTTACTGGAAACATCTATGTCTATGTCTGGAAGTTTTTTTCTTTCCTTATTTAAAAATCTTTCAAAGTAAAGATTATTTTTAATGGGATCTATATTTGATATTTTTAGTATGTAAGATACCAGACTACCTGCAGCAGAACCCTTTCCACATATTAAAATATTATTTTTGTGGGCAAATCTTGCCATATCGGCTACTATTAAAAAATATCCGCAAAAACCTTTTTTTATTATTACTTTAAGTTCTTTATTTAATCTATCTAAAACCTGCTTTGAAGGATTGTTCTTATACCTTGATCTCAATCCCCTGCAGCAGAGCTTTTTAAGATAGCTCTCCTGAGTCTCTCCCTGCGGAACCTTAAAATTAGGGACACTTGTTTTCCCTAGCCGGAAGTTAAAATTACACTTTTCTGTTATGATTTTTGTATTAGTAATTGCTTCTGGAATACCAGAAAACATACTTGCCATTTCATAACTTGATTTAAAGTAATGTTCATTATTTTTGGAAAATTCCATAGTAGAGTCATTTTTTATACTCATAATTTTTAATTTATATAGAGATTTATATATTTTATGGTCTTCTTTTTTTAAGTAGCAAATATTGTTTGTGGCTACAATAGGAATATGGATTTTTTGGGCAAAGTTAATTAATATTTCAGAGATTGAGTTTTTGTAAGATATATTATTAATTAAAGGATATCTCTGAATTTCTATATAAAAATCTCCTCTAAATATGTTCTCATAATCCCTGGCAGCTTGAGCTGCCTTTTTAATATTCTTTTCATCTGTAAGATTGGCTAGAACTCCATTGTTGTGCCCGCTGAGCCCTATAATTCCTTCACTCTTTTTTTCAAGGTATGATATATTAATTGCTGGTACCAGCGGATTGCTGCTTTCCAGGTGTGATTTGCTTATAATCTGGCACAGGTTTTCATATCCCTTTGCATTTTTTATAAGTAAGATAAGATATGTCGGTATTTGCTCTCTCAGTATACAGACTTCACAACCAATTATAGGTTTTATATTTCTGATTACAGCTTCTTTATAGAATTCTACAGCTCCGCTCATAACATGCTTGTCAGTAAGAGCAACTGCTTTCATGCCAAGCATGGCAGCAGTATTAACTAAATCCTTTATCTTTACGGATGATTCCAGCAGGCTGTATTCACTATGTACATGTAAATGTGTGAACAACTTTATCCTCACAAATTCTTTTTTACTATGGTTAAATTATTTATCTAAAATGAAGCTCAAGAGATGCTTCTCTGTACAGCAATTACCTTACCCTGTATATTAAAATCTTTATTAATTTTTATAGATTTATAAGAAGGATTTGAAGATCTAAGCTCTATAGCATCCTTTGCTTTATAGAATTTTTTTACTACTGCTTCGTCTCCAATAAGGGCGACAACAATGTCTCCATTTTCAGCAGTATTTTGTGACTTTACTATTATAGTGTCTCTATTCAGAATGTGATCGCCAATCATGCTGTCTCCTTTAACTCTGAGCGCAAAATGCACTATACGGTTTCTTAGTAAATTTGATGGTACTGGTATGTATTCTTCTATATTTTCTTCGGCAAGAATTGGATTTCCAGCAGCTATTCTGCCGACAAGGGGGAGGTAAGAGACTTCTTTTTCTACTGCAAAACCAGCCAGGTTTAAGGTCTTGTTTGTTAGCTTTATAGACCTTGCAGAAGATTCTCTCTCTATATAGCCTTTACTTTCCAGAGATTTGAGATGATCTGATACTCCTTTGGGAGATGAGAAGCCTAGCACCTGTCCAAGTTCTCTTATAGTTGGAGGATATGAGTTTTCTAAGATAAACTTATGAATTTTTTTCAGTACCAGTTTTTGTCTTTTGGTAATTTTCATTTTAAAATACCTATCTTTAAATAAAGAAACAGTTTAAATGCTACATGAACAATTGTAGCTATATTATATAATATTACTATACATTTGTATAGTATAAATTACCAGAAAATTCTACAGATTAAAATAATAATATTAAAAAAATTAAAGATGAAGTTATTGAAAAAAGTTTGAACGAGGCTTTAAATTGTTATCTAAATATTATCAATTACAATTGTAAATATTTTTAATCATTTTTTCTATAGCTCACTATTGCTGCCAATATTGCATAATGGGGGAGTGGGGAACCAATAATTATAAGAGAAAATAAAGATTTACAAATAATCATTTTAAATATTGTAGGTTCGAGCCCTACCCGGGGAGCCAATTTTGACAATTCGAACTCACGCAAAGCATTTCAGGATCTCTTTTAAAATCAATTATATTGGAATTTCTACCAGCGGCCAAGCGGATGAAAACGCTGGCAGAAATTCAAATTTGGTAAGCTTTAAAAAAGATTTATTAATCAGAAAAGATAGTTTGAGAAGTGAAGTTTGGATCCGTAGTCTGGTGATCCAGAAGCAAATTCCTATAAATATATGAACTAATGCTTCATAATAGTATTGTTTGACATCAGTACCATAATCTACTATATTTATATTATGATAAAGTCATTTAATTCTAAAGAGACTGAAAAGATCTGGGGAGGCAATTTCTCGAAAGAATATCCAAATGATATTCAAAATATTGCCCGAAAAAAGCTCAGGATGTTAAATAACTCTTTTGATCTAAGTGACTTAAGAATACCTCCTTCAAATAGACTGGAAAAATTGGAAGGAGACAGAAAAGGGCAATATAGTATAAGGATAAATAATCAGTGGCGCATTTGTTTTATTTGGAAAAACAATGATTGCTATAATGTTGAGATTACCGATTATCACTAAATAATAGGAGGAAAAACATAATGAAAAAACTAAAAAATATCCACCCCGGCGAGATTCTAAAAGAGGAATTTTTAAAGCCATTAAATATTTCTGTCTATAGGCTGGCAAAAGAAACACATTTGGATCAGACACGTATCTCTGAGATAATCCATAAAAAAAGAAGGATAACCGCTGATACTGCCCTGAGACTGGCCAAGTTCTTTGGTAACACCCCACAGTTCTGGCTGGGCCTGCAAAATGATTATGATATAGAAGAAGAAAGATCAGATATTGATGCTGAATTAAAGAAAATTCAGCAATTACAGGTAGTATAACTTTGATATAATGTAATTGATAAAGGCAAATAATAAAGTATTCTCAACCGGAATTCTATCAGAACTATTTGGGTCTAAAAAATGTTATCAATATTGTCCAGTCCGGGGAGCTAACATTAATTCCCACATGCATGTACTGGCAGCTGACAGCTGTTTTGGCAAAGACGGCTTCCTTTTATACTTCTTCCATTAATATATACACTGAATCTCTTGAAAAACTCTTCATATGTTTGTGTCAGACAGTCAGGTGATTAAGAAGCAAATTCTTATAAATCCAAGAACTAGTGTTTCATAATAGTATTGATTGACATTAATACCATAGTCTACTATATTTATATTATAATAAAGTCATTTTATTCTAAAGAAACTGAAAAGATCTGGGAAGGCAATTTCACGAAAGAATATCCAAACAATATTCAAAATATTGCCCGAAAAAAGTTCAGGATGTTAAATAACTCTTTTGATCTAAGTGACCTGAGAATACCCCCTTCAAATAGATTGGAAAAATTTAAAGGGGACAGAAGTGGACAATATAGCATAAGAATCAATAATCAGTGGCGCATATGTTTTGTATGTAAAAACAATGATTGCTATAATGCTTTAGATTACTGATTATCACTAAATAATAGGAGGAAAAGCATAATGAAAAAACTAAAAAATATCCACCCTGGCGAGATTTTAGAAGAGGAGTTTTTAAAACCATTAAATATTTCTGCCTATAGACTTGCAAGAGAAACACATTTGGATCAGACACGTATTTCTGAGATAATCCATAAAAAAAGAAGAATAACTGCAGATACTGCACTGAGGTTAGCCAAGTTCTTTGGTAACACCCCGCAGTTCTGGCTGGGTCTGCAAAATGATTATGATATAGAAGAGGAAAGGTCAGATATGGATGCTGAATTAAAGAAAATTCAGCAATTACAGGTTGTATAACTTCTATATAATGTAATTGATAAAGGCAAATAATGAAGTATTCTCACCTGGGAATTCTATAAGAACTATTTGGGTTTAAAGAATGTTAAAAACATCGACCAGTCCGGGGAGCTAATTTACACTTTTCAAACTATCTCTAGGGAATAATAAATAATTATTAAAGTTTAGCAGAATCGAATTTATACAAGCGTTTTCCTTTGACTGGCCACTGGCAGAAGTTTCATAATCTGTGGCTTCAGTCTATTTATAATGAACAAATTTTAGATAAAATAAAAAACCTGATTTTATATTATAAGTAAGAGAATAATCTGGTAAAATATAGTTTAATTTTGATTCTGATAATTTTCTTGATTAAAGATCAAGGCTGTATAAAATAGAAAGCTGATTTTTATTATTTATGGTGACAAAATGATTTTTAAAGAGTTAATAAATACTGTAAATTACAATCATATGTGGGCTGTGCTTGATAAGGAATACAATAATAAAGATGGCGCTTACGAAGCTTATAAAAATGTACTTGAAGAATTAAAGACGCTAAAACCCGGACTCTGCAAACCACCGATTGCCCTTATTGTGGCAAAAATAGAGGATTACATTGAGCCAGGTACATATATTTTTGATGTGTTTGGTATAATAAAAGGTGATAAAAATCATTATGCACTTGAGATGACATCCTGGGATGAATGGCTAAATTTTAATGTTTTAGATAAATGTATTGAAGTTTACGGAAATGTAGATGTAACGGCCCATTCATTATACGAGATGACATTCTTCGGGTATTCCAAAAAAACTGTGGATGAAAGAGTTAAAGAAGAAAAACGAATATTGGACAAAGGTGTAAGGGAAATAGAAAATGGTACTTCTCAATTAATTTCATTCAAAGAAGCTATGAAAAAAATCAATTTTGTTGATAATCGTACATCAGGAGAAAAAGAATACAGGGAGTATAATCGGATTGCTTCTATGAATGAAAAGATTTATAAAATGTTACTTGGAAGATGAATTAGTAGAATTTATCAAGACCGGGAGGTATAAAATATGAATGAGAAAATCCCGTCAGCTTCAAAGCTGAAAAAATTATATGATCTGGCTTTAAAATTTAAAGAAATCAGATGCTGGGAATATATGGAAGACACTGATATGTTTGGAGTCATGAAACCCGGGGATGGTCTTATCGGCTATGTCTGCATCCTTGGAAATGCCGGAGAAGTTTTTGGAATAAATGCATATCTAGGCCCCAGGGGTCTAGATGGATATCTTAAGGTACTTTCTGGTGAGATATACAAAGAAAGTCTTGAGATGATGTCTTCTCAATACTGTATATCATTAACATACGAGGAAGATGAATCCTACCTTGATAAAAGGGATAAATTGGTATTAAAAGAACTTTGTATAGAGTCTAAGAGTAAAAAGGCATTGCCGTTTTTCAGGACGTTCATTCCAGGTTATTACCCCTGGTATTTAACTGAGGATGAAGTAGAATTTTTTGAGATCATCCTGGAACAATCTATTGATGTATGCAAGAGATTTAAACATGAAAGAAATCTTTTTGAAACAGATAAGGGTAGCTATTATTTTGTAAGGGTGCCTTTTAAAAGCAATAATAATACTTTATGGAAGGATAAATTTATAGAAGCTGAACCTTATAGAGAAAAATGGGAAGATGCCCAGATAAATGAAGTTAAATTGAAAAAGATCTTAAAGAAATGTCCTCAAAGAAAAGGATTATGGGAGATAGGCTGTGATTTTTTCCCACTGCGTATTAAAGATGGTAAATCAAGACCATATATGCCGCTAGTATTCCTGGGGATAGATGCTACGACAGGAGAAATTTTGGGGCAAAGTGTATCCAGTTTGAGAAAGCAAAACCTGCTTGTAGCCGAGGAGATACTAAACCTTGCAGGGAAGCTTAATACTATTCCTGAGACTTTGATCGTAAGTAACAGGAATTTAAAGAAAATATTAACTCCATTGGCAAAAAGGCTTAATCTTTCCATTAGATTTAAGAGAAATCCTATATATTACGAGGAAGCTGCAAATTCTATGATAGACTTTTTAAACAGCGGACCCCAGAGTAATTAATTACTTCATAAAAATATACAGGATCTGGACTAAATAATTTATATCCTCTTCAGACACTTTTTTCAATTACTCTTGCTTTTTTAATACCATTTCTGTCAGGGTATACCGACTTAGCATTTTGACTCTTAACTTATAGTTTTCAAAGTTTTTAAATTAGATTTGATTTCCAGCATTTAAAGTTGTCCAAAAACAGGTTGTAAAAGATCCACGAGTTATTTATCCATAATTTCTGTTTATTATCTACTCCGAATCCTTTGTTTTTTATGATTGTGGTGATGGATTTTCTTAATAATGAACCTCGAGACAGATAATCATACAATAGTTTATAAAGGATGTGTCCCAATTATTGTACCTAATACTTGAATTAAACATTAAATAGATATAGGCTCACTTCTAAGCTAAAAAAAGCATTATTAATTAGTCTTAGAAGGAGCCAATTTGAATAATACAATATCATATACCATTTGTATAGACACCGAAGATCTAAAAGATATAGTCAAGATAGAGAAAAAGCTAATGGAGATGGCAAGAAAAGCCTGCAGAAAGATGCTAGTAGAGATAATGGCAAAAAAAGAGGAAAAAATATTTAAGACAGAAAAATATACAAAGAAGGGCAAAGTATCCCGTTATATCTACAGCCAGTTTGGACAGGTAACCTACTACCGCTGCAAGGCTAAAGGGGAAGACGGAAAATACAGATTCCCCTTAGATGAGGCCCTGGGTATTAAAAGCTCATCTTCATTTACCACTCTTGTAGAAAAAAGAGCAATTAAGCTTGCCACACTATATCCCTACAGACAGGCAGGAGACATCTTATCTTATGAGATAGATTGCCCAGTGGACCACAGGGCCATCTGGAGGCTTGTTCAGAAGAAGGGGTTGGCAGCAAGAGACAAGAGAAAGGATGAGGTAGAAAGCCTGTATACGGATGCCATATCACCTGAAAGTGATAATATATCAAGAGAAATTGTAGTAATAGAAGCAGATGGGACAGGAATATCCTCAAAGGAAGGCAAGGGCAAGTGGATGGAGGCCAAAATCGGTATAATCTATACCGGAAAGAAACTAGAGTCTAAGTCGTCAAAGAATAAGAGATACATCTTAGAAAATAAGACCGTATATGCCGATATAGCCGACTCTGATGTCTTCGGCAAAAACATAAGCTATATAGCGCAGAAAAAGTATAATCTGGCCGGTGCAGAAAACATACTCTTCGTAACAGATGGAGACAGATGGCTAAAGAATTTGCAGATAGGCTATCTTCCCGGTTCTGTGCATCAGCTGGATCATTACCATCTAAAGAAAAAGCTCAAAAGAGCCTACCAGGAGAGGCTGGATCTTTTGGAGAGAGCCTTTGACCTTATCAGCAGAAAGAAGCAGTCAAGGCTGCTTCAGTTTGTAAAGCTCTCTGCTGGTAATGGAGCAATACCAGAGGGCCTGGCAGATGATCTTATTACCTATATT
>JADHVM010000010.1 GCA_016783985.1 Actinomycetota bacterium | reverse complement strand
TATAGATAAGAGCAAGCCCACCTATTTTATGGGGCTGGGAGACCCATTAGGAATAATAGATGCTATTAGTTATGGAGTAGATATGTTTGATTCTGTTATGCCAACAAGAATTTCAAGAAATGGAAGTGCTTTTACTACCAGAGGTAAAATCAATTTAAAGAATAATAAATTTATAATGGATTTCACTCCTCTTGATAGAGATTGTAATTGTTATACATGCACTAATTTCACAAGATCCTATTTAAGGCATTTATATAAAAGCAAAGAAATCCTGTCAAGCATACTTCTTTCTATTCATAATCTTCATTTTATGTATAATTTGGTAAATAAAGCAAGAAAATCGATTATTGAAGGAAGTTTTACGGTTTTTAAAGAAAAATTTAAGAATAATTATAAAAATAATACAAAAGTATAATTATATAGTTGCAAATTTTTGAAAAATAGTAATAATAGTAATATTTGATATCTTTGATATTTTAACTAAAAGATTAAGGAGTGAGTGATTATGAAATTGTCAAAGAAAATAATTACAATAATAATTGTAAGTATGTTAATTATTGGTATGGGATTGGCTGCTATTGGCTGTACTGGTCTTTTTCCAACTACAGAAACAGCTGCTGCCGAAGGTGAACAAGCAGCTGGAGAAGAGGAACAGCCTGCTGGTATAGCTGGAATGTTTTCAAGTTATGGAACTTGGATATGGCTTGCAATTTTGGCTGTAGCGTTTTATTTTCTTCTAATAAGACCTCAGAGGCAAAGAACAAAAAAAGCACAGGAACTTTCATCGAGTTTGCAAAGAGGAGATGAGGTAGTAACTGTTGGTGGTTTTCATGGAAGAATAAAAGATATTAGAGATGATAGTATAATAATTACTATAGCCAGTGGAGTGGATGTCAAGATAAATAAAAGTTCTGTATCCAAAAAGGTTAGTCAACAATAAGGTTGGTCCTTAAAAAAAAATCCATAAGTAAAAAAATATAAATATTATAAATAAGCATAATTAAAAATATGCATAAATAATATGCGTAATAAAAAAGCTCATATTGTAATTATCGTAATTTTTATAATAATAATTGGGGTTTCCATTTATTATATATATCCTGTTAATTCTTCGATTAAATTAGGACTTGATCTAAAAGGCGGCACTCAAATTATTTTAAAACCAACGCTGCAAGGCGAGGATGAAGTAACCGAAGAATCTTTAGATAAGGCAATGCTTATCATAATGGATAGAATAGATAAATTAGGAATATCAGAACCATTGGTTACAAGAGATTATTCAAATAATATTATAATTCAGCTTCCAGGTGTAGATGACCCAAATAGGGCAATTGAAGTAATCGGGAAAACTGCCCAGCTTGAATTTAGAATTTTAGAATCTGTTGACGAGGAAACAGGAGAAGTTAATTTAGGTCCGACTTTAATGACTGGTGATAAACTGGCAAAAGCTGGTGCGGGATATGACCCTAATGGAAGAATAATTGTAAAAATGAGTTTTACAACAGAGGGTCAGGAAATATTTGAAAAAATAACTTCTGAAAATATAGGCAAACAGCTTGCAATTGTGCTTGATGGAGAAATAAAATCTGCCCCTGTTATAAGAACTGAAATTGCAGGTGATGCTGTAATAGAAGGAATAGATAGTCTTGATGAAGCAAAAGATATAGCTCTGGTTCTGCAAACAGGAGCATTACCTGTAAGCCTGAAGATAGAAGAAAGCAGTACCGTTGGACCGACACTTGGTAGAGATTCACTAGAAAAGGGGTTGTATGCCGGGATTATTGGACTTTCCTTAATAATTATATTTATGACTGCTTTCTACAGAGGACTGGGCTTAATCTCTATAATCGGAATTATCGTATATATATTAATTTTCTGGGGGATTTTAGCTGGAATAGATGCTGCTATTACATTGCCTGGAATTGCAGGAATCATATTAACTATCGGCATGGCTGTAGATGCTAATGTAATAATTTTTGAGCGGATAAAAGAAGAGATAAGAAAGGATAAGTCTGCTCGTGTTGCCATTGGTGAGGGATTTAGAAATGGGATGAGGACTATTATAGATGCCAATGTAACAACACTTATAACAGCTGCTGCTTTATACAGGTTTGGTACTGGTTCTATCAGAGGATTTGCAGTTACATTAAGCTTAGGAGTAATAATTAGTATGTTGACAAGTTTAGTTTTAACTAGGTCAATACTATTTTTAGTATCAGGTTCAGATATAGCGTTAGCACCAGGATTTACAGGTATAAAAAGAAAGCATATTAAACAAAATGAAAAGCTGCAAAAGCAGTAAAGATTGTCACAAATTAATAAAGAAAAGGAATAGTATTTGAAATTTGTAAATTATAATTTTGATTTTGTAGGAAAGAGAAAAATATGGTTTATAATTTCAGCAGCAGTAATTATTGCTGGAATTGCTGGTTATTTTATACAGGGCGGCTTTATATTAGGAATAGATTTTCTTGGCGGTTCGCTTATAGAGGTTGATTTTAAAGAAGATGTTAAAATTGTTGAAGTTAGAGAAGTAATGGAAGATTTAGGTTTTTCTAATGCTATATTGCAACAAACAGAATCAAACAGATTTATAATTAGAACAACTCCTATAGATATTGAAACTAAAAATGAAATTTTAAATTCACTGGATGAGGAGATAGGAATTAATAGACCTGCTCTCCAGGATAGAAATGTATTGCCTGGGTTTGGGAAACAAATTGCAAGATATGCTTTAATAGCTGTTGGTATAAGTATAGTTGGAATACTGATATATGTATGGATAAGGTTCCAATTCAGGTATGGAGTAACAGCTATCTTAGCTTTAGTTCATGATGTTTTAATAACTCTTGGTATGTATGCTATATTAAATCGTGAAATAAATACTTCAACTATTGCGGCTATTTTAACTATAATGGGGTATTCGTTAAATGACACCATAGTAGTATTTGATAGAATCAGGGAAGAAACACCAAGAGCTAAAAAGTCAGGATTTGGCCTTGTAGTAAATGACTCTATTAATAAAACTCTTACAAGGTCAATTAATACTTCAGTAACAACATTATTTTCAATAATTATTCTTCTAGTAATAGGAAGCCCAGCATTAAAAGATTTTGCCATGGCTTTAACTATTGGTCTTATAGCTGGAACTTATTCTTCTATTTTTATTGCAAGTCCTTTTTTAGTTTCCTGGAATAATAGATTTCCAAGATATAAAAAGTAATTATGGTAAATTTTCCAAAAAGTTGGAAATTTAAAAAGACAAAAAGGATAAGGTATAAGAAGTTATCAGAATGTGATGTCAGCCCTATTCTAATTAAAATATTAGCTAATCGTGGTATAGGCACCCCAGAAGAAGTGATATCTTTTTTAAAACCAACACTTAAACTTTTACATGATCCAGAGCTTTTACCCTCAATAAAAAAAGGTGTAAAAAGAGTTAAAAATGCAATTTTAAAAAATGAAAATATTTTAATATTTGGAGATTATGATACAGATGGAATTATAAGTTCTGTAATACTTTATAATTTTTTAAAAAAGTTAGGTTTAAATGTAGATATATATATTCCTGACAGGTTTGAAGAAGGGTACGATATTACCTTAAATTATGTTAAAAAGATTTCCAAAGAAGAGAAATATAGTTTAATAATCTGCGTTGACTGCGGGACTAACAGTAATGATGTTAAAGAATATATTTTAAGAAAAAATATAGATATAGATTTAATAGCATGTGATCATCATAAACCTTCAACTAATGATATAATATCCGGTAATAAAGAGAATTATAAAAAAGAAAAGTATATTATCATAAATCCAAAGTTAAAGAATTCTAAATATCCTTTTAAAGACCTTAGTGGTGGCGGCGTTACATTTAAATTTATAATATCCATTTTGCGTAATTTAGAAGAAGATAAAAAGAAAAAATTTAATAAAAATTATTTGACATCACTGCTGGATATGGTTGCAATCTCAACGATAGCAGACGTAATGCCTCTTACTGGAGAAAATAGGATTATAGTAAAGAATGGATTAAAAATTATGAAAAATACAAGAAATAAGGGACTATCACTAATGATTGAAGAATTGTTGGGAGAAAAAGATGAAATAAATACTTATGATATAGGGTATGTAATTGCACCCAGACTGAATGCAGCGGGAAGAATAAAAAATGCCGATAATAGTGTAAATCTTTTAAAAGAAGATGGGAAAAATTTTAATAAAATAGTAAAAGAACTTAATTTAATAAATAAAAAAAGACAGAAAGTTCAAGAAAACATACTGGAGGAAATAAAAAAAGGCAATGATTTTCAAGAAATTATCAAAAATAAAAAGATTTTTATTAGTAAATCTAAAAGTTGGAATGAAGGTGTAATTGGTGTTGTTGCTTCAAACCTGACAAAGATATTTAATATACCGGTTATATTATTTAAAGAAAAAGGGAAAGAACTTAAAGGATCGGGTAGGAGTATAAAAGAATTTGATCTTTACAGCAATTTATATGTTTTGAGAGAATTTTTTAAAAAATTTGGTGGTCACAGGCAAGCATGTGGGATAATTATGAAGAAAGCTAAATTTAATAAATTTAAAAAAGAAATGGTTAAGATTGCATGTGAAAAGATAACAAAAACTGATACTGAGAAGAAATTCAGTATTGATTTAGAGTTAAATTTTAGTGATATAGATAATAAACTATTAGAAGAATTATCACTTATGGAACCATTTGGGACAGGCAATCCAAAACCTATTTTTTTAACAAGAGACTGCAAAATTTTAAAGATAGAATATTTAAAGGATGGCCAGCATGTAAAGCTTAAATTAAAAAAAGATAATATTGAACTTAATGCAATAATGTTTAAAGTTAATGATAAAATTAAAAATAAATTAAAATGCGCAAGTAATGTTACTATAATTTATCAGATAGAGGAAAATATATGGAAAGGTTTAAAAAATATACAACTTGTAATATTAGACTTAGTTTAGCAAATTTTAAAAATGTTTTATAATAATATTTAAAGTTATAGAAGTAATAAATACATTAATAGGCAGGTTCCCAGCTATTTTGATAATACTAACAGTTTTTATGCATTCAGGAGATTTGTAAAAATGAATCTAGTTAATCATAAAATTAATAATTTAAAATTAAGCAGTAAATCCAAAACTAAAGATATTGATGTTGATTTGATTTATGAAAAGCTTGTGAAAAAAATTAAGAAATATAACCCTCAGTTTGATGAGAAAGTAATGAAAAGAGCATATGATATTTCAAAGAGATATCATAAAGACCAATATAGGAAATCTGGAGAACCTTTCATTATACATCCTTTAGAGGTTGCGGATATTCTTGCTAATATGGAATTAGATCAGATATCAATAATAGCAGCAATACTGCATGACGTAATAGAAGATACAGATTATAGCCTGGAGAAGATTAAAAGGGAATTTGGTTCGAACACTGCAAACATAATAGATGGTGTAACAAAGCTGGATAAAATAGTTTTTAATAGCAGGGAAGAAAAACAGGTTGAGAACTTAAGGAAAATGATAATTTCAATGTCTGAAGATATACGGATAATACTGGTGAAATTAGCAGATAGATTACATAATATGCGAACTTTAGAACCATTCGGTAAAGAAAAGAGAAAAATAAAATCTGAAGAGACATTGGAAGTTTATGCACCTATTGCACATAGACTTGGAATATATCAAATAAAATCAGAGTTAGAGGATTTAAGTTTTATGTATATTTATCCCAAGCAGTATAAAAAAATAAGGGATATGGTTAAGGAAAGAATAAAAAAAAGGAAAGCTTTAATAAATGATGTTATAGGTGCTATTTCAAAGAAAATAGAAGAAGTAAAAATCTCAGCTGAAATAAGCGGAAGAAAAAAGAATTATTATAGCATATATAATAAAATCGTAAAACAGAATAGAGAATTTGAAGATATATTTGACTTGATAGCTGTTAGAGTAATAGTAAACGATGTTAAGAGCTGTTATGCGGTTCTTGGTGTAATTCATTCTATGTGGAAACCTGTTCCTGGAAGGTTTAAAGATTTTATAGCAAATCCTAAATTTAATATGTATCAATCACTCCATACAACTGTTATTGGAAGCAAAGGAAATCCTGTAGAAATTCAAATAAGAACTTTTGAAATGCATAAAATTGCTGAATACGGGATAGCTGCTCATTATAAATACAAAGAAGGCAAGGTAAAGCTAAGTGAATTTGATAAAAGAATTGCATGGATAAGACAGGTTTTGGATTGGCAGAAAGAACTCAAAGATCCAAAGGATTACATGGAATCTTTAAAGCTTGATTTATTTGAAGATGAAGTTTTTGTATTTACACCCAAGGGGAGAGTAATAAATCTCCCCAGAGGTTCCACTCCTATTGATTTTGCTTATCAGGTGCATACAGATATTGGACATAATTGTATTGGCGTAAAGATAAATGGAAGAATGGTACCAATTGAAAGTATTCTGGAGAATGGAGATATAGTTGAGATAATAGTATCAAAATTTCCAAAAGGTCCAAGTAGAGACTGGTTAAATGTTGTCAAAACTTCAAGTGCAAGAAATAAGATAAAACGATGGTTTAGTAAAGAGGAGCGCCAGGAATCTTATAATACTGGCAGAGAGATGATGCTGAAAATTCTTAGGAAAAATAGTCTTTCGTTTAATAGTGTTCCTTTAAAAATATTTGATGAAGTATCCAGGGAAATGAATTTTGAAAATGCTGCTATGTTATTTATGAGTATAGGTTCTCATAAAATCTCTGTTCATCAGGTATATACAAAGATTATAAAGAATTTAAGTCAAGCAGAGCAGGAAAAGGAACTATCTATAGAGGATTTGAAAAAGAAGAAGGAAGAGAAAAGAACAGGAAGTGGAATTATTGTTAAGGGAATGGATGGAGTTTTAGTGAATATAGCAAAATGCTGCAATCCTGTACCTGGTGATGAAATTACTGGCTATATTACAAGGGGAAAGGGTATTTCTGTTCATAGGATTGATTGCAATAATGTTAAAAATTTAATAAATTATGATGAACAAAGATTTATAGAAGTAAAATGGGATACTCTCTTACCATATAAATTCAGTGCAGAAATTCAAGTCGAGGCTATTGATAGAACAAAACTGCTAAGAGATATAACGAATGTTATCAGTGAATATGATTTAAATATTATTAATGCAAGCACACTAAAGGTTGATAGCAGGGGCAGTATTAAGCTTAGATTTCTAATAGAGATTAGCAATAAATATATATTAAAAGATGTAATTAATAACTTGAAACAAATTGACTCTGTTTATGATGCATATAGAGTCTTACCAAGAAAGAAAAATTGAAAGTAATAAGATTAGAATTAGGTTTCTTTAAAGTAAATTGTTACATTCTCTGTCTGGATAATTTAAATATTATAATAGATCCAGGTTCAGATTTTAATGAAATTGAAAAATGCTTAAAAAATGAAGAGATAACACCTGATTTTATACTAAATACACACGGTCATTATGATCATATAAGTGCAGTTCCCGAAATAATAAAAAAGTATAATATTCCTTTTTATATTCATAAATTAGAGGAGCCTATTATAACTGATCCGGTAAAAAATTTATCTTCATTTTTTAATGGAAATGAATTATTATTAAAAACCTATAATTTAATAGAGGAAAATAATTATACTTATTTTAATGATTTTGGTTTAAATATAATAAATACCCCTGGTCATACCCCCGGGAGTATTGTTATAAAATATTGTGGTGTTTTGTTCACAGGAGACTTGCTTTTTAAGGGATCTATTGGAAGAACTGATTTAACTGGCGGGGACAGCCAGAAAATTAAGAATTCTTTAAAGATTTTAAAAAGTATGGAGAAGGATTTAATTATTTATCCTGGCCATGGTGAAAGTAGTAATTTAAAGTTTGAAATTGACACTAATTATTATTTAAATGAAAATTTTTTAAATAGCTGAATAATTAATAATTTGATTTAGGGAAAGCATGGTGACTGAAATTGACTTTAAACTCACCAAGAGGAACAAAAGATTTTTTCGGGAATGATATTAAATACAGAAATTTTATTATAAATACTGCAAGGCAATTATTCTCTGTTTATAATTATAGTGAGATAATTACTCCTGCATTTGAATATACTGAGGTATTTAGCAGAAGTATAGGCGAGGGAACTGATATTGTTCAAAAAGAAATGTATACCTTTTTGGACAAGAAAGGAAGGTCCCTTACTTTAAGGCCTGAAGGAACTGCATCTGTTGTAAGAGCGTTGATTGAAAATAAGCTATATTCCGATCATCTGCCGGTTAAGCTTTTTTATATTGGAAATATGTTTAGATATGAAAGACCGCAAAAAGGAAGAATGCGGGAATTCTGGCAGTTAGGAGTAGAATCTATAGGAATTGGCAGTTCGATAATAGATGCAGAAGTAATCTGGCTTCTTAATTCATTTTTTAAGCAACTGGGTTTTAGGAATTTAATACTTTTTGTTAATAGCATTGGCTGCAGTAGATGCAGGGTAAAGTATATATTAGAATTTAAGAAGTATTTAAAGCCTTTTAAAGGAGAATTATGTTTTGATTGTAGAAATAGGATAGATAGTAATCCTTTAAGAATCTTTGATTGTAAGAAAGACGGCTGCAGGAAAATATTAGAAGATTCTCCAAAGATACAATCTTTTATTTGTTCGGAATGCAAGGATCATTTTGAGGGCGTACTTAATTTCTTAAAAATATTAGAAATTAACTATAAAGTTAATCCTAATCTAGTTAGAGGTTTTGATTATTACACTAAGACCATTTTTGAGATTATTTCATCTGATATTAAAAGTGCACAAAATGCATTAGGCGGGGGTGGTAGATATGATGATTTAATTAATCAATTTGGTGGCCCTGATATTCCAGCAACAGGATTTGCTATTGGTATAGATAGAACGCTTATGTTAATGAAGCAGCAAAATATTAATTTTGATATAAAAAAGGAAGGGCCCAAGGTTTATGTAATAGTTATGGATAAAAATTACCAATCTTTTGCCCTTGAAGTGGTAAAATTTTTAAGGGATAAAAATTTTGCATGTGATATTAATTTTATGATTAAGAATTTAAGTTCTGAGTTGAAATGGGCTGAAAAAAATAGTTATAATTTTGCAGTAATTATAGGAGAAGATGAAGTAAATACTGGTAATATTACTATTAAGGATATCGATAAATTTAAACAATATAAAATTAATTGGAAAAGTCAAAAGGATAAAATAATTAAATTGATCTGGAGTGAGGAATAATGAATAAAGATTTTGATTATAGAAGTGAGATAAATTTTGCTAAATTCAAGACTTCAATGAGAAGCAATTTATGTGGAGAAGTTGACAAGGGTTTTGTTAGCAAAAAAATAATATTATGCGGGTGGACCAATAAGAGAAGGGACCACGGGAAATTAATATTTATAGATTTAAGAGATTTTTCAGGGATTGTTCAAGTAGTATTCGATCCCAATTTTGATTTAAAATCCTATAATAAGGCAAAAAATATAAGAAGTGAATATATTATAAAAATTATAGGAGAAGTTAGAAATAGAACAGAAGATACAATAAATCCTACACTTTCTACAGGAGAGATAGAAGTTTTTGCTGATAGTATTGAAATCCTAAACAAATCAAAAACTCCACCTTTCTTACTTGATGATAGAAATAGGGTTGATGAGATGACAAGGTTAAAATACAGATATATTGATCTTAGAACAGAAAGTATGCAGTGGAATATGAGACTGAAGCATGCTATAACTTCATCGACAAGAAAATATCTGAATGGGAATGGTTTTGTAGAGGTTGAAACGCCAATATTGGCAAAAAGCACACCTGAAGGAGCAAGGGATTTCTTGGTGCCTTCAAGATTAAATCCAGGTAGTTTTTATGCTCTTCCTCAATCACCGCAGCTTTTTAAACAAATAATGATGTTTTCAGGATTTGATAGGATTTATCAGATTGCAAGATGTTTTAGGGACGAAGATTTAAGATCAGACAGGCAGCCGGAATTTACTCAAATAGATCTTGAAATGTCGTTTGGAAGTGTTGATGATATTATTAGAATTGTTGAGGATTTGATTAAAAAGATTTTTTACGATGTATTAAATAAAAAAATAAGTGTACCTTTTGATAGAATTAACTGGAAGGAAAGTTTAGGGAAATATGGAACTGATAAACCTGATACAAGATTTGGAGTTATAATAAAAGATATATCAAATGTGTTTGAAAATAGTGAATTAAAAATTTTTAGAAATGTTTTAGATACAAATGGTTGCATAAAGTGCTTGGTAGTTAACGATTATTCAAAGTTTGCAAGAAATGAACTTGATGGATTAGTTGAAATGGCTAAGAAAAATGGAGCAGGGGGATTAATCTGGATTAAAGTAGAAAAAGACAAGGAACTACAATCGCCAGTTTCTAAATTTTTAAGTGAGTCTGAAAGGAAAGATTTAATTAACACTTTAGGGTTAGAGGAAAAAAATTTAATCTTAATTGTTGCAGACGAATTTAAAAAAGCATGCATAGCATTAGGGAGCATAAGGAATTACATTGGGAAAAAATTAAAAATTATTAATGAAAAAGAGTTTAAATTCTTATGGGTTGTTGATTTTCCATTGTTTGAATTAGATAAGGAATTAAATAGATTAACTCCTGTTCACCATCCTTTTACTAAACCTGATGAAGATACTATAAGATATTTAGAAACGGAGCCTCTAAAAGTAATGTCTATGGCTTATGATATAGTATTAAATGGAGAAGAAATAGGCGGAGGATCTATAAGAATAGACAATTTAAAACTGCAGAAAAAGGTGTTTGAATTATTAAGTATAGATGAAAAAAGAATGAAAGAAAATTTTGGATTTTTTTTAAAGTCTCTGGAGTATGGCGTGCCTCCTCATGGTGGGATTGCGATAGGACTTGATAGATTAGTTATGCTTGTCGGGAGACTTGAGAGTATTAGAGAAGTGATCGCTTTTCCTAAAACTCAATCAGCGGTTTGCATGATGACAGAATCTCCTTCTGAAGTATCAAGTGAGCAGCTAAAAGAAGTATTTATAAAGGTTTCTAAAGATAAAAACAAGTAGTTTTTAACCTTAATTTCTTCTAAAACGGACATTTAAACTTGATTGTATAAAAGATTAAATTATGATAATATCCAAATTGATACTCTGTTTTTATCGTAATTATAGTTAATTTTTGTGCCAACAAATTAACTTTGGAAGCTCAAACTTAGACTGTAGCGTAAATGCCCGATATTTAAAACGGGACTTACAAAGCAGACAGGAGGGCACCCACCTTAGTAGGATGGGGCATAAAAAACTTCTAATGGTTACGACAAAATGGGGTATCATTTTATTAAGTAGCAAATAGTTCAATTTAATCAAATATAATTTTTAAAGTATATGTGATATATTAATTGCATTATCAATAAATTATTAATATAAAGTTGTTTAAAAAGATACAACAAAAGATATTTACTTATAATGGATATTAGGAAAAAGTTTTTAGACTATTTTAAGGAAAGAGATCACTTAATAATTCCTTCAGCAAGCCTGATTCCTGAAAATGACCTGAGTGTATTGATTACAACTGCAGGAATGCAGCAATTTAAACCTTATTATTTAGGAACAAAAAAACCACCTAAAAATAAAATTTCAACTCTGCAAAAATGCTTTAGAACGAGTGATATTGATAATGTGGGCTATTCGGAGCAGCATCTTACTTTTTTTGAGATGCTTGGTAATTTTTCATTTGGTGACTATTTTAAAAAGGAATCTATAAATTTTGCAATTGATTTCATACTGGATATTTTAAAAATACCGAAAGAAAAAATATGCATAGGTGTTTTTGCAGGTGATAAAGAAATTCCAGAGGATAAGAAATCAATAGAATTTTGGAAAGAAAATGGGATTGAATTAGAAAAAATTTATAAATTTGGAAGAGAAGAAAATTTCTGGGGTCCTGCAGGAGATACTGGTCCGTGTGGTCCGTGTACTGAAATATATTATGATTTTGGTGAAGAATATGGTTGTGAAAAAGATGATTGTAATCCTAGTTGTGAATGTGAAAGATTTTTAGAAATATGGAACTTGGTTTTTACTCAGTATAATTTTAATGGTAAAAAATATATTGAACTTCCTTCTAAGAATATAGATACTGGAATGGGTGTAGAAAGAATATATTCAGTTATGGAAAATACTCCTTCAGTTTTTAAAACATCATTATTTAAGGAAATTTTAAAAAAAATTGAAGAAATCTCAGGAAAAAAATTAACTTTAAAAAATGAAAAAGGTTTTAATCCTGAAATTAATAAAAGTATAAAAGTTGTAGCTGATCACAGTAGAGCAATTTATTTTTTAACTTCAGATGGGGTAGTGCCTTCAAATGAAGGAAGAGGATATAGTTTAAGAAGAATAATTAGAAGAGCAATTAGATTTGGAAAGTTAATTGGAATGAGTGATTATTTTCTAAATAATATTGGTAAAGTTGTAATAGACAAGTACAAAAACATTTATCCTGAACTTTTAAATAAAAAAGAACTATCTTTTGAGATAGTAAGCAACGAAGAAAAAAGATTTTCAAAAACTTTAAAAGATGGAACCGAAATATTAAATCAAAGTATAAAAAGTATAAAAAATAATGATAAAAAATATTTAGATTCCAAAGATGCGTTTAAATTATACGATACTTTTGGTTTTCCAGTTGAATTAACTATGGAGATCTTAATGGAGAATAATCTAAGATTAAATTTAAATGAATTTAATTCTTTAATGAAAAGGCATTCTGAAAAATCAAGGAACAAAGCTTCTTTTGATAAAAAAATAGATTCAAAATTGAGTTTATATAAGAAAATAAACAAAAAAGTTAATGTAGAATTTAAAGGATATCAGGAGTTTAATGCTAAAACTGAAATAATGAATATAGTAAGATTCGATGAAAATAAACAGCCAGAAATTACCTCACACTTATCTGAAGGTGAGGAAGGAGAAGTTATTTTAAGAATTACACCATTTTATGGAGAAAAAGGCGGGCAATCAGGAGATAAGGGTATTATAAGCAGCAACAAGGGGATTTTTGTGGTGGAAGATTGCAATATTCCCTTAGAAGGTATCTATACTCATAAAGGAAAGGTAAAAAAAGGTAAAATTGAAGTTGGAATGGATATTAATGCAAAAATTGATATAGTTCGAAGAAAAAATATTAGTAAAAATCATACTGCTACTCATATTTTACATTGGGCACTTAGAAATTTTTTGGGTAAAGATGTAAAACAATCAGGCTCTTTTGTTGATGAAGATAGATTTAGGTTTGATTATAGTTCTAATAAGAATCTGGGGACAACGAATTTAAGAAAGATAGAGAATATTATTAATGAAAAAATTCAAATAAATGACAGTGTAAGATGTTTTGAGACTACGAAGGAATATGCTGGTGAGATTGGTGCTGTAGCTCTATTTGGTGAGAAATATGGTAAATTTGTAAGGGTTGTAGAAATTAATAATTATAGCAGGGAGTTATGTGCAGGAACACATGTTAAAAGGACAGGGGAAATAGGACTTCTAAAAATTATTTCAGACGTAAGCATTGGTGCAAATAATAGAAGAATTGAAGCAGTAACAGGAATGTTTGCTTACAATTATTTAGCTAAAAAAGAAAGAATAGTAAAAAATATCTTAAGTTCCTTAGATGTGGAAGAGGAAAAGATAGTAGATAAGTTGAACGAAATGAAAAATGATATGAAAAAAATTGAAGAAGAAATAAACATAATTCAAAGAGATTCAGCTAAAAAAGAAGTACTGGCTAAGTTTCCAGATATTAAAAAAGACAGCGAAGTAAAAGTTATAGGCTATAATTTTTCAGATACAGGTTATAGCCTTCATTTAGATATAAAAAGTATGGGCACCCTTGGAGATGAAATAATTAATCTGGCTAATAAAAAAAATATATTTGTTGTTTTTGGAAATGTTATTAATAATAAACCAGCAATAATTCTTCAAACTTCTAAGGATCTTACCGGAAAGGGTATTGATTGCTCAAAACTTGCAAAAAAAGTAGGAAAGATATTAAAAGGCGGTGGGGGAGGAAAATTAGATTTCGCACAAGTCGGAGGAGCAGATATAAAATCATTAGAAAAAGCAATCAGTTTTGTAAAGAATACAGTTAAAGACTTAATAAAGAATACTATTTGATTATATGAAGATATTGGGACTTGATATTGGAGACAAAAATATTGGAGTTGCCATTTCTGATAAGTTGGAAACAATTTCAATTCCACTTACTGTAATAAAAAATAATGAAAATACCAGAGATAATTTAAATAAATTAATAAAAGAAAATGATATAAAAATAATTGTCGTGGGAATTCCATATACATTGAAGGGTACGATAGGTTTCCAGGCAAAAAAGGTTATAAGCTTTATCGATGATGTATTAGAAAAATTTGGATTGGAACTAGTATATATTGATGAGAGATTTACTTCAAAAATATCAAAAAAAGTATTGGGTGCAAAAAATAGAGATGGTTCAGTAGATAAAATATCAGCATCATTAATATTAGATGATTATTTAAATAGAAAAAGTAAGTAAAAAGAAGATAGCTGAGTTTGATTTTTATAAAATATTTACAAATTATTTAATTAGAAGGCAAAAAAATATTAACTATGACTAAAGGTGGTATTAAAAAAGCTAAGAGAATCAGTATTTTAATATTAATAGTTATTAGTATTATTATGTTAGTAAGTGTTTTAAATTCTTGTAAAGTAGTACCTGATGAGAAAATAGAGAATATTGAAAAGGGAATTGAAGTTGAAGTAGAAATTAAAGAAGGGATGACACTGAAAGAAATATCCAATCTTTTGGAGGAAGAAGGAATAGTTAATAATGGATTTTTGTTTAGATTATATGTTGAGCAGGAAGGGATGGAAAAAAAATTACTTCCAGGAAAATATAAACTAGTAACTGGTTCAGAATACAACATAGTATTAGAAAAAATTTCAGCAGGGATACCTGAAACAATTTATAAGGTTACTATTCCTGAAGGGTATGTTATAGGTCAAACTATTAATAAAATAGGTGAAGAGTTGCCTTTTATTGAAATATCAGATCTGGAAGAGGCAATAAATATAAATAATTATAATTATGAATTTTTAGATGATTCCCAAAGTTTGGAAGGTTTTTTATTTCCAAAAACTTATGATGTTAGTATAAATTATACTGCTATGGATATAATAGAAATGATGCTTGCCCAATATCAATATGAAGTAAGCACTCTTGATTATTCAAATGCTAAGGAAAATAGTTTTTCAGCCTATGATATATTAATTATAGCTTCCATGATTGAAAGGGAAGCATACATACAGGAGGAGAGAGAATTAATATCAGCTGTAATACATAATAGATTGAAGATAGGTATGTCACTAGGAATAGATGCAACACTAGCTTATTATTTAAATAAATGGGATGATCCATTAACAAATTCAGATTTAGAGATTGATACAGAATACAATACAAGATTATATGCAGGGCTGCCACCAACTCCTATATGTAATCCTGGTCTGGCGTCAATTGAAGCAGCTCTAAATCCAGCAGATGTGGATTATCTGTATTTTGTAATAACTGATGAAGAAAACCATATTCATTCATTCTCCAATAGCTTTGAAGAACATGAGCAACTACAAAATAATACAGACTAAAGAATTAAAAACCTGCCTGAATGAAAAGAATCTGTTGGATAATGTCAGAAAAGATGCTATTTCAAAGAAAATACCTCTAATAGACGAGGTATTGGGTAGAATATTAGAGGTTATCTGTTTTCTAAAAAAACCAAGGAATGTTTTAGAGATTGGTTGTGGCATCGGGTATTCATCTTATTTCATAATTAAAGAATTAATGGACGATTCTTATACTGGTATAGATTTAAATAAGAGCAGGCTTAAGACAGCTGAAAAATTTATAAAAAGCATATTTCCAGGAATAAAATGTGCTTTTTTAGCAGGTAATGCTGTTAAAATAATTCCTAATCTTAAAATGAAATTTGATATGGTATTTATAGATGCGGCAAAGTATGAATATCCTTTTTACATTAAGAAGCTTATGGATAAAATGAACACTGGTGCTATTATTATTGCAGATAATGTATTGTATAAAGGTAAGATTTTTGAAAAGAATATATCAAAACATGATTATAACAGTGTTACAGGTATTAGAGAATATATAAAAATTATAACTAATGCTAATTTATTTGAAACTAATTTTTTAAAAATTGGGGATGGGATATCAATATCAATTTTTAAAGGGAGTTAATATGCCAGAATTATTAGTTCCTGCAAATAATTTAAATGTATTGAAATATGCTATTGCGTATGGCGCAGATGCTGTATATATAGGTGGCAGTAAATTTAATCTAAGAATTCTGGGAAAAAATTTTAGTTTAATTGGTTTAAAAAAAGGAGTAGATTATGCGCATAATAAAGGTGTTAAAGTATATTTAACATTAAATTCGATAGTTTTTAATAATGAGATTGTGGAACTTAAAGATTATTTAAATGAAATAAAAAAAATAAATTTTGATGGAATAATAATATCAGATTTTGGAGTGACTGAACTTGTAAAAAAAATCATGCCAAAAACAAGAATTCATATAAGCACCCAGGCAAATATAACAAACAATTTGAGCATTAATTTCTGGGAGAAATCAGGAGCAGCAAGAGTTAATTTAGCAAGAGAAATAAGATATAGGGATTTATTAGATATTATAAGAAAAACTAATATTGAGATTGAAATATTTGTACATGGAGCGTTATGTATATCATATTCTGGCAGATGTATGTTAAGTAAATATATGACAGGTAGAGATGCAAATAAGGGAAAATGTGCTCATAGCTGCCGCTGGAAGTATTACTTAATGGAAGAGGAAAGACCGAATTCATTCTTTCCAGTTGAACAGGATAAGAAAGGCACATATATTTATAATTCAAGGGATTTATGTTTACTTAAAAATCTTGACTTGATTGTCGGTGCAGGTGTAAATAGTATAAAGATTGAAGGTAGAATGAAAACAGAAAATTACGTCAGCTTAACTACATGGGTATACAGGAAGGCATTAGAATATATTAAACAGAATAAATTCAATAGAGAAAAAAAATCCTATTTAATGGGTGAACTTGATAAGACTTCACACAGGAACTTTACTTCAGGTTTTATGTTTCTAAAAAAAAGTACCGAGCTTGAAGAAAATAATAATGTTGGTTATATAAAAAAATACAGGTTCGTAGGAGTGTATGAGGAATTTTCTAAAAAATATTGTGGTCCTGTTATTAAAGTAAAAAATCAATTTAAAGTTGGTGAGGAATTGGATATACTTCAGCCATATAAATCACCAAAAAAGGTTATTTTAAAAGAAATGTTATTATTTGATAATGAGGAAGAAACAGACTGTGCCAATCCAAATGACAGGGTTATAATTTGTAATATAGGTAAAATAAATCCGTATTCTATTTTTAGAGTAAAAGCTTATTAAAATCCCTATATTCTGGATAATTGTCTCAATATTTTGTATTATTAAAAAAATCTATAGATTAATAAATGTCAGAAAATATAAAAACATATAAAATTTTAGTATCAGGAAGAGTACAGGGTGTTGGCTTTAGGTATTTCAGTCAATCCCGAGCCAGTAAATATAATATAAAAGGATTTGCAAGAAATACTTATGCGAGTAAGGTAGAAATTGTTTGCCAGGGTGAAGAAGAAGAGTTGGAACAGTTTATAGATGAAGTTAGAAAGGGTCCGGCTTTTTCAGTAGTTTCAGATATAGAAATAGAAGAAATTAAAAAACCTCAAAAATATGATAGTTTTGATATTAAATTTTAATCTTTCATAACAGGACAATGATAAACTCTTACAAAAGAGCAATAGCTCTTATTGGATATCCAATAAAACATAGCTTATCCTCTAAAATACAGAATTATTTTATAAAGGAATATGGAAAAGAGGCTGTGTATCTAATATTTGAGATTGCTGAGAAGAATTTAAAAGAAGCATTTTATAGCATGAAAAGCCTCGGTTTTATTGGACTAAATGTAACAATGCCATATAAGGAAAAAATATATAATATAGTTGATGAGTTGGATGAAACTGCTTCTATTGTTAAATCTGTAAATACTGTTAAATTTTTTAGAGATGGGAAAGTTTCTATTGGATATAATACTGACATTAATGGAGTATTGTTATCTATAAATAACAAAGGGTTTGATTGGATTAATAAGGAATGCCTAGTCATTGGAGCAGGCGGAGCAGCAAGAAGTGCAATTTTTGCAATTATAAAACAACCTGTTAAAAAATTATATATATATAATAGAACTCAGAAAAAAGCAAAAAAAATATTAAATATGTTTTCAAATATCTCAAACAGCAAGATAGAAATTGTAAGAAATTTAAATAATATTGGGAGCAAAATAGATAATATTGATTTAATTATAAATTGCACGCCTTTAGGAATGGATATTAGTAACTATAAGAATTTATCACCTATACCGGATGATTGGAACTTAAAAAATAAGTATATTTTTGATATGGTATATAACCCTGTTGATACGAAACTTATAAAAAAAGGTATGAAAGATGGTGCAAAAATTATTACTGGAATTGATATGCTAATAAACCAGGCTGCTTTTTCTTTTAAGATATGGTTTAATATACTACCAAATATAAATAATATAAAAAAAATAATTTAAAAATAATATTAGTATTAATTAAAATAAGAAGTTTGCGGGATTGTAAAGATGAACTTAAATGAAATAACAGCTGCCAAAACCAGATCCTCAAAAACCAGAACCGCAGCTTGTCAATATTCAGCGATTATGTCACCTAAAAGTATATAGTTTTGTTCAGCGAAAATGTCACCCCCTTTAATTGATTAATAGTTATCAGTTTCCCATGCAATAGTTGAATCAAAAAGCCCAAGAGCAAGTTCTTCATCTCTTGAATCATGTCTAAATCCATCAGAGTTACCGCTCTTCCAGGGATGATTTACTGCAGGCTTTTTGGGAAGCTTTCTTGCCTTTGTCTTTACCTGGGTATCCATGGAAACTTTGGGCCTGGCCTCAAGCCTTGCCACAGAATATACCTTGCTGCTGTACTTTGCCTTTATCCCAATTCTACTGCTTGTAAGAACACTTACTCCAGAGCGGGGAATAGTGGCAGCTGGCTTTCCACCGGATATAAGCTGATAGTATTTTCTCCCATATGAGAATGCTGATCCGCCGTCAAGCTTTCTTGGGATCTTCCTGCAGAGTATATGATCCAGATTAATACCCTTATCTAGCTTTCTAAATACAGGTTCTCCTTTTGGGACAACTGAAAACCTTTCGTTAAATTTTTTAATATATTTTTTCATAAACTTATTTGCACTCTCTATATCTTTTATCCCATTTAAGATAAATTCTTGCACCAGTCTATCCTGCAGGGTTCCCCATAATCTCTCAATCCGGCCTTTTGCCTGGGCGGATCCTGCAGGTATCATGCCTACCCCGAGCTCACTCATAGCGGCAGAGAACTGCGTATACGGCTCTGTTTTGCCCTCTAACTGGTCTTCTATGGTTAGTTTATCCTTAGGGCTGAAGAATATGGTATGCCTGTCACTATAGGTGGATATAGGTATCCCGGGACCCTTTACCATCTGCCTTGCCACTTCAAAATAACCTTCAAGGCATTCCTCCTTACAAAGGTAGAGGCCCAATATATTGCTACTTGCATCATCTATTGCTCCGTGAAGATTTAGGTCTTCACCTCCCAGCCAGGCATATGGGGAGGCGTCAAGCTGGACCATCATCCCCGGGCAGTCTTTTCTTTTCCTGTAGCGGTGTGCCCTTATCTTCTTCTTTTTTTTGGGACTTGCTATTCCTGCATCCCTGAGTATCCGATGCACTGTGGGACGGCTTATAATGATATCTTCTCTTTCAGCTAATAGATCTGTAAAGTGGCTGAAGTTGGTGCCTCCATATTTTCCTCTCTTAAGCTCTACTACCAGATCTTTTACTTTGTCATCTACTGCATTTATTGGCTTTCTTTCTCTATTGCCATGAACTGTTGCTCCAGGACCATTTAACCTCACTTTCTTTTTGATCCTTTTTACCTGTCTGGTAGACAATCCAAGTACCTCTGCTGCACCATTAACTGTTATCTCTCCCTCAATCAGTCTCTCTGCTACTATTAGCCTTGCCATCTCCTTGTCTGTCATGTGATGTGTTTCCTCTCTTGTATTCATAGGTGACATTTTCCCTGAA
>JADHVM010000009.1 GCA_016783985.1 Actinomycetota bacterium | reverse complement strand
CGGATAATATTTATATGAATTTAATAGCTTATGGTATGATTAATCAAATAGAATTAGAATAAATTTTAATGTAGTATATTAAAATATTAATATTTAAATTATTGTAAATAAAATTAAGTTTTTTAAAGGTGGGTAAAATGATGTTTGCTAAATTAAATGGTAGAGAAGTACAAAATATTTTAGATATAATAATAACGAATTTTAAAGAGAATGAAGAGAAAATTAATAATTTAAATGTTTTCCCTGTCCCAGATGGTGATACAGGTACAAATATGCTGCTGACTTTAAAGGCAATAAAACAGGAAGTTATAAATATTAAGAGTTATACATTGAAAAATATAGTAGAAAAAATTTCATTTGGAGCATTGATGGGAGCAAGAGGAAATTCAGGAGTAATACTTTCACAAATAATAAAAGGTTTTCTTGACAAATTATTAAGTAAAAAAAACATGGACTTATATGCAATTAGGGATGCTTTAGATTCTTCTAAAAAGTTAGCTTATAGTTCCGTTCAGAACCCAACAGAAGGAACTATGCTAACAACTATTAAAGATATACATCAATCTGTTGATAATTTAAATAATAATACAACCGGTAGTATAAGTTATATAGAGATTCTTGATAATATAATAGAGGAAGCTGAGAAATCTGTTATAAGATCAACGTATATTCTGCCTGTTTTAAAAAAAGCAGATGTTGTTGATGCAGGCGCACAAGGTATTTTAGATATAATAATTGGGTTTAAAAAAGCCTTAATAGAATTAAAAAAAAGTGATTGCAAATTAGAAAATACAAAAAAAAGTAAAAATAAAAAAGAAAGTGCCAAGCTTAATAATAAAGGAATTTTGTCTGAAAGTAGTATTAATGACAGTGGTAATATTAATAGTAATAACAAAATGGATGTAAAAAAAGATTTTAAAAGTTTAAAAGATATTAATGTCAGTACTGATATAAAGTATGTATATTGTACAGAATTGGTTGTTCTGGGTGATAATATAAATATTGATAGGTTAAAACAAGATATTGAAAGATTTGGAGACAGTGCATTAGTAGTTGGAAACGAAAAATTAGTAAAAGTTCATGTACACACAAATTATCCCCAAAAAGTTTTAAAGAGGACAATAAGAGAGGGAACACTCCACGAGATTCAGATAAATAATATGATTGATCAGAGTAAACAAGCCAGAGGTATTGAAGAGGCAGAGGAAAAGAAAGAAAAAATAGGTCTTTTGGTGGTAGCTAACGGGGATGGAATTGAAGAGGTTTTTAAAAGTATTGGCGTAGATGTAATAATAAAAGGCGGGCAAAGTATGAACCCATCAACTTATGATATCGTAAAAGCTATTAATAAATTGGAAGCTGATAAAATTGTTATCTTTCCTAATAATAAAAATATAATTCTAACGGCAAACCAGGCAAAAAGAATTGTGAAAAAAGATATTATAGTTGTTCCTACAAAATCAATTCCTCAGGGCATAACTGCAATTTTAAATTATAATCCTGATCTTGAAGTAGAAGAAAATATATTTAATATGAAAGAGGCAGTAAATAAAATAAAGAGTGGCGAGGTTACTACTGCAGTAAGAAAAGCTAATTTGTTAGTTGGTGAGATAAAAAAAGGTGATTATATAGGTTTGGAAGATGGAAAAGTAAGAGTTATTTCTGATAACTTAGTTGGTGTAGTTATAGATTTAATTAAAGATATGTCAACAGGAAATGAAGAGATTGTTACATTCTATACCGGGAAAGATGCTAAAAAAGAAGACAGTAAAAGTATTGAAGGTAGGTTAAAAGAATGCTTACCTAAACTAGAAGTTGAATTTCATGATGGAGGTCAGCCCTTATACCCATATATATTTTCTATTGAATAAATAACTGGATGGTGATTAACTATAAGAGTTATTTCTGGAATATTTAAAGGCAAAAAATTAAAAGCACCATCTGATTTTAGAATTCGGCCTACTCTTGATAATGTTAAGGAAAGTATCTTTAATGTTTTAGGTAACAAAATAGTAAATTCAAAGGTATTAGATTTATTTTCAGGAACTGGTTCTTTGGGAATAGAATCTTTAAGTAGAGGATGTAAATCAGTACATTTCGTAGATAATAGTTTTAAAGCGATTGAAATTACAAAACATAATATTAAAGATTTAAAAGGTATAGAAGGAAAGTACAAAATAATAAGGAGTGATGTAGTAAAATTCTTAAAAAGATTTGATGATTTTAAAGTGGATATAATTTTTACAGACCCACCATATAAAGTAAAAAGCAATACTATGAAAGAGATTTTTAATATAATAGCTGAAAGGAAAATAACTACAGATAATACAATAATTTTATACGAGTGTTTCTTTAAGAGAGAAATTGATAAAGAAATTAACAATCTTAGTATATTTAAAAAATCTTTTTTTGGAGATAAAAAAGTAATATATCTTTCTCCATAATTATTATAATAGATAGAGTTAAAATAATGATAAAAATTGCACTATGCCCTGGAACATATGACCCAATTACTGAAGGTCACAAGGATGTAATTGTAAGATGCTCAAAAATTTTTGACAAGGTAATTGCAGCTGTTTCAAATAATACAAGAAAAAAATCTTTATTCCCTCTTGATAGAAGAGTTAATTATGTGGAAAGGGTACTAAAAGAATTTAAAAACATAGAAGTTGTATCATTTGAAGGGCTGCTTGTAGATATTGCTAAAATTCATAACGTTAAAGTAATAGTAAAAGGTTTGAGAGCTATATCGGATTTTGAATATGAATTTCAGATGGCTCAAATTAATAAAAAATTAAATCCAGAGTTGGAAACCATGTTTTTAATGACTAATCCAAAATTTGCATATCTAAGTTCTAGTGCAGTAAAAGAAGTAGCAAGATATAATGGATGTATTACTGGTCTAGTACCAAAAGAAATAGAAGAAGATATAATTTTAAGTTTTAAAAAAAGAAATTTTAATTTAAATTAAGAAATAAGTGGAGAAAAATATGGATGTATTAGAAATGATTGATAAAATTGAAGAGTTACTGGAAAGAAGTAAGAGAATTCCTTTCTCGTCAAACATAGTAATCAAAGAGAATGAGATATATGATACCCTGGATGAACTTAGGAATATATTTCCAGAAGAATTCAGGCAAGCCAGGTGGATAGTTAAAGAAAGAGAAAATATGCTTGAAGAAGCAAAGAGGCAATCTGTAAAGATTATTCAGCAAGCAGAAGAGAAAGCAGAAAAATTGGTTGATGAGAGTGATATCTTAAAGAAAGCCAACAGGAAAGCAGATGAAGTAATATCTATAGCAGAAGCTAAAGCAAGAACAATAAGGCTGGAAGCTGAGGATTATGCTGATGAAAAATTAGCAAGTTTGGAAGCTGTTTTATATAAAATAGTTTCGGCTGTAGAAAAGGGGAGGGAACAATTTAAGGCAATTCTTTCTACTAAAAATAAATGAGATGTAAAAGTTTTTAGCTATTGCCAAACACTTAGTTTTTTAAAAGCTAAAATTGGTTTCAAATTAGCATAATTTAATTTTAATCATATTTCTAATTATTGAATTAATATTAATATATGATATATTAATAAACTTGTTTCTTAATATAAAAAAAAATAAAAAATCAGGAGGTTGTAAGTTTTGGCAGTTCCAAAGAGAAAGACAACAAAGTCTAAAAGAGACAAACGCAGGGCGCACGACAGCTTAAAATTAATTAATATTATAGATTGTCCACGATGCCATAGTAAAAAAATTGCTCATAGAGTCTGTGAAAATTGCGGATACTATAATAATAATGAAATAATAAAATTTGAAGAAAAAGGCAAGGGGAAAAGCAAGGGAAAAGACAAGAGTCAATCAAAAGAAAAAACAAAGGAAAAAAAGTAAAAATAAAAAAAATTAGGAATATAATTAGTTCTTAAGTTAATTATTATTGGAGGCTTATATTGAGTTTCGACAATTTTTTTTGCCCCCGCTCTGTAGCTATAATAGGAGCTTCTAGGGAAGAAGGAAAAGTTGGTAATACAATAGTTGAGAATATGATTGATTCTGGATATAAAGGTAAATTATTTCTAATTAATCCTAGAGCAGATAAAATTCATAATATTAAATGTTATAAATCCATTTTAGATACTCCTATAGATATAGACCTAGTTATTATAGTGATTCCAAGTAAGTATGTTTCTAAAGTTATTGAACAATGTGCAGAGAAAACTACCAAGTGGGTAATAATTATCTCAGCAGGATTTAAAGAATCTGGTATTAAGGGTGCAAAAATGGAAAAGAGATTAATAGAAAAAGCCAAATATTATGGGATTAGAATACTGGGTCCTAATTGTCTGGGAATTATTAATAGTAATTGTCCTATTAATGCATCTTTTTCTCCAAATATGCCAAAAAAAGGGGTTATTGGATTTATATCGCAATCCGGTGCTCTTGGTACAGCAATTCTTGATTGGGCAAGAACAAATAAGATAGGTTTATCCAAATTTGTTTCTTTAGGCAATAAGGCAGATATATCAGAAAATGATTTATTGGAAGATTGGGCAGACGATGATAAAACTAAGGTTATAACTGTATATATGGAAGGTGTTAAGAATGGAAAGGATTTTTTAAGAATATCTTCAAAAGTTTCAAAGAAAAAACCTGTTGTTATTATAAAGGCAGGTAATACTGATGCAGGCGCAAAAGCAGTATCTTCACATACTGGAACATTAGCAGGTTCCTCAAAGGCCTATGATGCTGCATTTAAACAAGCAGGAGTAATAAGGGCAAAAACTATAAAGGATCTATTCAATTATGCAATTGGTTTATCAAATCAACCATTACCTAAAGGGAAAAGGGTTGCAATAATAACAAATGCAGGCGGGCCTGGTATTATGGCAACTGATGCTTGTGAAGAGAATAATATAATACTGGCTAATTTAAAAAGTGAGACAATTGATAGACTCAAAGAATTTCTGCCTGAAACTGCTAGTTTTTATAATCCAATTGATGTACTAGGGGATGCTTTAGCAGATAGGTATAGAAAAACTTTAGAGGCAGTTATAAAAGATAAAAATGTAGATGCTATACTAATATTGCTTACACCACAAGCTATGACTCAATCACTCAAGACAGCTATGTCAATTATTGAAGTAATGGAAAAAACGAAAAAGAAAATGCCTGTATTTACCAGTTTTATGGGGGGATTTGAAGTTAAAAAAGGCATTGACTTGTTAATGAGAAAAGGAATTCCTAATTTCGATATACCGGAAGAAGCAGTGTATACTTTGAAAGTATTAATGGATCATAGTGATTGGATATCTAAAAAAGCTGATCCAATTGTAGAATTTGATGTAAATGAGAATAAAGTTAAAGAAATATTTGACGTATGCAGAAATGATGGGAGATTAGAGTTAGGAGAAATGGAATCAAGAGAGATACTTAAGGCTTATAAAATTGATGTTCCAAAAGCTGAACTTGCTCGAGACGTAAATGAAGCTAGAAAGATTGCTAGAAAGATAGGCTATCCTGTAGTTTTAAAAATTGTTTCTCCTGTAATTTTACATAAGACAGATGTTGGGGGCATAAAAATTGGTATTGAAAATGAAAAAGAATTGGAAGAAAATTATGATCAAATATTATGGAATGTAAAAAAACATATGCCTGATGCTAAAATTAGGGGAATTTTAGTTCAAGAAATGATAAAATCTAAAAAGGAAACTATTATTGGTATGAATTATGATCCCCAATTTGGGCCTATAGTCATGTTTGGTTTAGGGGGAATATATGTTGAAATATTAAAAGATGTCTCTTTTAGAGTAGCTCCGATCAGCAGGAAAGTTGCAAAAGAGATGGTAGAAGAGATAAAAACTATAAATTTACTAAGAGGCACCAGAGGAGAAAAACCATCAGATATAGAAAGTATTATAGAAATTTTACTTAGGTTTTCACAGCTTGTTACAGATTTTCAGGAGATAATAGAAATGGATATTAATCCATTATTTGTGAAAGAGAGAGGAGAAGGCTCAATAGCCGGAGATGCAAGAATAAGAATAGGAAATTAAAAGAAGGAGGTTAGAATGGTACCGTTATTTTTTATTTCAAATCAATCTTTTTCGGGTAAGAGCTCGATATGTGTTGGTATTGGTAAAATTCTATTAGAGAAAGGGTTAAAAGTTGGGTATATGAAGCCTGTTGGAACTCTTCCAATAAGAGTAGGTGGTATAACAACAGATGAAGATGCTCAGTATATATCTTCTATACTGGGTGTAAAAGATAAATTGAATGATATATCTCCTATTGTTATAACTCAACAATACTTGAGAGAAGGTTTGAAAGATAAAGATTTTTCAAAAGGTTTTCTTGGAAATATCAATAAGTCTTACAATAAGATTAAGAAAGATAAGGACATAATATTATTAGAGGGTGCTAAAAGTGTTGAAGATGGTTATTATTTAGGTATATCATCAAGGGAAATCTGTAAAAGTATCTCAGCAAAAGCTATATTGGTTGTTAAATCTTGTTGCGAGATTATTGACCAGGTATTAATATCTAAAGAATTTTTAGGGGATTATTTTGGAGGAGTAATATTAAATTGGGTTCCTAGAAGCCAGCTTGAATATTTAGAGGAGTTAATACTGCCTTATCTAAAAAGAAATAATATCAGAGTTTTTGGATATATAACTTCAGATAAAATGCTGTCATCAGTTAGCGTTAAAGAAATTGCTAGATTTCTGGGCGGACAGATAATCTGTGGTGAAGATAAAGTTGACGAAATGGTAGAATCATTTATGGTAGGTGCTATGGGACAGGAACAGGCTCTTAAGTTCTTTAGAAGAAAAACTAATAAAGCTGTTATTACAGGTGGTGATAGAGCTGATGTACAGCTGGCAGCTTTAGAAACATCAACCAAATGTTTGATACTTACAGGAAATTTTCAACCAAGCAGTGTAGTATTAGGCAGAGCAGAAGAAATTGGAGTTCCGATGATACTTGTAAATTATGATACGCTTACAGCAGTAGAAAAAGTAGAAGAGATTATAGGTCGTGTAAGATTTCATGAAGCAAAAAAAATAAATAAAGTGACTGAAGTTGTAAGGGAATACATAGATGTAGACAAATTAATAGAAATTGCAAAGGGTTAAAAAAATACAAGATTATCAAAGGATAATATAGAATTGATGGATGGTCAAAAAAAATATTTAATTATTGTTGATGCCATGGGTGGAGATTATGCTCCTGGTGAAATAATCAAAGGTGCTGTAAATGCAGCGAAAAATATAAATATAAAAATTATTTTAGTTGGCAACAAGGAGAAAATAAACGGATTTGCGTCTTTAAATGAGTTAGACATAAGTGATTTTGAAATAGTTAATAGTACTGATGAAATAAAGATGGATGATTCTCCATCAAATGTTGTTAAGCATAAAAAAAATTCTTCTATATATATTGGAACAAATTTTGTATCAAAATTAGATAATAGTGCATTTTTATCTGCTGGAAATACGGGTGCTGTTATGGCATGTTCTCTATTCAATTTAAAAAGAATAGAAGGTATATTAAGACCGGCAATTGCAATTGTAATACCGTTAGCTGAAAAAAAAGTTGTTCTTATTGATGCTGGAGCTAATGTTGATATTAAACCTATGTATTTAAAACAATTTGCTATTATGGGAAAAATTTATTGTGAAAGTATCTTTGGTATTAATAATCCAAGAATCGGACTTATAAATGTAGGAACTGAGAAGAAAAAAGGAAGTGAAGCAGTAGCTGAAGGTTACAACCTTTTAAAAGAATCAAATATTAATTTCATAGGTAATATAGAAGGCAGGGATATCTTTGAAGGAAAGTCTGATGTAGTTGTATGTGATGGGTTTGTTGGAAATGTCATATTAAAATCTTTTGAGGGGATGTCTAAATTATTTTTTACTGAAATAAAAAATGTTTTAACTAAAAATATTATCACAAAATTATATGGTATAGGATTAAAGAAATATTTTATAAATATGAAAAAGAAATTTGATTATGAAGAATACGGAGGCGCTTTACTTTTAGGCGTTGACGGTATAGTAATAATATCTCATGGAAGCTCGAAATCAAAAGCAATAACAAATGCTATAAAGGTAGCTGCTGATGGTATTGAAAGAAATATTGTTAAAAGAATCAAGGAAGAAATAATTAGTTAAGTAATATAATTTGTAAAAGGAGATAGAATGGAAAATTTTGAAAAACTAAAAGAGATATTAGTTGATGTACTGGGAGTAAATGCAGATGATATTAAAACTGAAAGTAAATTTGTTGATGATCTGGGAGCAGACTCTCTTGATTTAGTAGAATTGATAATGTCTTTTGAAGATAAGTTTGGAATAGAAATTAGTGATGAAGATGCTGAAAAGATAATAACTGTAAAGAATGCTCTGGACTATATTGACAGTAATACTAAAAAATAAATTTTTTTAGCTTTAATGAAAAAACAATGTATGTATTTTATGGTTATATTGATAATATTTATTATAATATATTTTAATGGTTAAAGAAGGAGTGTTAAGAAAAAGAGTTAAAGATTGGCTTGAAGGTTTGGAAATAAATGCCAATGATTTAGAGATTTTTATACAAAGTCTAACACACAGATCTTATGCCCGCCAATTTGATATTAATTCAAGGGGTAACGAGCAGCTTGAATTCTTAGGAGATAGTATTCTCTCTTTTGTAATCACATCTTATTTATATAAAAATTATGGCTATTTTCCAGAAGGCAAATTGGCAAAAATTAGGTCGATTTTAATTAATAAAAAAACACTGGTGAAAATTGCTACTGGGGAAATAAAAATTAACAGCTATATTTTATTAAGTGAAAATGAAGAATTATCTAAAGGAAGATACAAAGAATCTATCCTTGCGGATAGTCTTGAGGCATTTATAGGAGCTTTATATATAGATAAAGGAATAGATTTTACTTCTAAGTGGATTTTAAAAATATATAAGCAAAAGATAGATGATAAAATTGAAAGTGATAAAATTTCAGATTATAAAACTCATCTGCAGGAATTAGTTCAGGCCGATTATCTAAAATTGATTAAATATAAAGTGGAAAAATCTAAGGGCCCTGCTCACAATAAAGTATTTTATTCAATTGCTATTATGGATAATAAAGTTATAGGAAAAGGAGAAGGAAAAAGTAAAAAGCAGTCCGAACAGGAAGCTGCAAGGAATGCTTTAGGGACTTTATATAATTTAAAATTATGATTTTAACAAAGGCTGTAATTTGTATTTAAAAAATATAATATTAAAAGGTTTTAAATCATTTTCAAATAAAAGTTTGCTGATATTTCAACCTGGTATCAGTGTAATTGTAGGTCCAAACGGCAGTGGAAAAAGCAATATTGCTGATGCAGTATCTTGGGTTCTTGGAGAGCAGAGCCCAAAGTCTCTTAGAGGAAACTCAATGGAGGATGTGATTTTTAGAAGCAAAAATGAGGAATTAGCAACTGCTGAAGTTTCGTTGACATTTGATAATTCAGACAAAGTTATACCACTGGAGTTTAAAGAGGTAAAAATTACAAGGAGAGTATTTTCTAAAGGAGGAAGTGAATATTTTATTAATTCTTCTCCATGCAGGTTGATGGATATTCAGGAAATGATTGCTGATAGTGGAATAGGAAAGGGCTTGTACACAATTGTTAATCAAGGGCAGATTAATGAAATTGCTGTTTTAAAACCTATTGATAGAAAAATGGTAATAGAAGAATTAATAGGAATATCGAAACATAAAATAAGAAGAGATAAATCTAAAGGAAGATTACTTAAAGTAAAGGATGATATAGATAGAATTAAAGATTTAATGCAGGAAGTAAAAAGAACAATGGACCCATTAGAAATAGAAGCAAAGAAAGCACAGAGATATTTTGAAATCTATAATTCTTTAAAGAAAGAAGAGATATCTTTGTTTATAAGGCAATTAAATGATTTAAATAAAAACTGGGATGATGAAAATAACAAATGTGAAAGAAATAGCAACAGGATTAATGAAATATCTGATAAGTTGGAAAGCACTAAAAATGAAAAGGATAAAAATGAAATGTCAATTTCTGATAAGGAAAATAGATTTAATAATTTAAAAAATAAATTTAATGATTTTAATCAGAAAGAGGCTGAATTAAATAATTTATTTTCTATAGCTGAAAGTAAGATAAACGTTTTTAAGACATTATACAATATGTTTAATTTAGAATTTTATGGAAATGGTATAAATGATAGAAATACAGAGAATGTTAAAAATGAAGCTGCTGCTAAGTTAAAAGAAATAAAACTAGAAACGATTTTAAATAAAATAAAGAGCATAGAAAAATTACTGGAAGATCTATTAAGTAAAATAAAGAAGTTTGATATAAAAAAAGAATTTATAATTGAGGTTAAAAAATATGGTGATTTAATAAAGGAAGAATTAAGCAGTATACAAATGTTGATAAGAAAACATGAAATAGATAATGGCAAAATAGACAACAAGCTTGAGACAAAAGATCGAATTAAAAAAATTAAAAATATAAAGATTTTTTGTAAGAATAGTCTTACAAAAGCTATTAAAATTTCAAGTATTTTAAGCAAATTTTTAATTAATTCTAAATTGATTAAGAATAAATTCTATCCTGAGTTTAACAAATTGCAGGATGAATTAAAAAATAATCATAAGAAGATAGATGATTTGGGCAATAAAATAATTAAATTAAATTATTCCAAAACAGATCTGGAGAATAGCATATATAAAAGTAATTTAATAAAGGATCAAATAAAAGAAAAAGTTAAGGATATAACAAACAATATAATAGACAATTATAATTTATCATTGGATGTTATATTGAAAAATTATAAACAAAGCAGTGATCTCAAAGGTTCACATGTGGCTGTTAGAAAGCTAAAAAATCAATTAAGAAATTATGGCAGTATTAATCCAAATGCAGCTATAGAGTACAAAAGAATAAAAGAAAGATATGAATTTTTAAAAATACAAAAAATAGACTTGGTGGAAAGTAAGAAAAGTCTAGAAGAACTGGTTGAAAACATTAATAATAAGATTGTAAATTTATTTTTAAAAAAATTTGATGATATAAATAAAACTTTTAATTATTATTTCAAAATTTTATTTCCGTTAGGTGAAGGTGAGATGCAACTTTTTAATAATAATAGTGATTATGATGAAATGGGAATAGAACTAAAAGTGGATATTGGTAATAATAAATTTGTTCCTATATCGCTTTTATCAGGTGGGGAAAAATCATTGGTATCTATAGCATTTTTATTTTCTATTTTCTCAATTAATTTCTCACCTTTTTATATATTTGATGAAATCGATGCTACTCTTGATGATGTAAATTTAAATAGATTTATAGCTTTTATTAAAAAGTTTGGAGAAAAACAGCAGATAATATTAATTACGCATCAAAAAAGAACAATGAAGATAGCTGATACTATTTATGGGATAACCATGCAATCTAATGGGGTTTCTAAAATAATTTCAGAAAAAATTGGAAATAATTATGCAAAAATTAATTAAGAATTTAAATTACTTATGGAATAACTTTAAAAAAGATAATAAGAAATTTTGGGATGAATTGGAAGAGCATTTAATATTAAGTGATGTCAGTGTTAATACTGCAGAAAAAATGTTATCTGATGTAAAAGAATATTCATTTAGGGAAAATATTAAAGATGTAAAAGTTATAAAAAATTTGTTAAAAAATCAAATAGTAAATATCCTATCAAGTAATGGAAAAAGGGAAATCAATATTTCAAAAATAACACCAACTGTAATTATGTTTGTTGGAGTAAATGGTGTTGGGAAAACAACAACTATTGCGAAGATAGCTAATTTATTTCAAAAAATGGGGAATAAAATATTGATTTCAGCTGCAGATACTTATAGATCAGCTGCAGTTGAACAAATTGATTACTTTGCAAAAAACCTTGGATTAGATATTGTATATCATCAAAGGCATTCAGATCCAGGAGCAGTTGTATATGATAGCCTTGAGAAGGCATTAGCAAAGAAAATAGATATTGTATTGATTGATACAGCAGGTAGGATGCAAACATCTTATAATTTAATGGAAGAGCTTAAAAAAATCAGAAAGGTAATCTGTAAGAAATTAAATAGAGATGTAGATGAAATATTAATGGTTTTAGATTCAACAACCGGACAAAATGCTAAATTTCAAATTAAAGTTTTCCACGAAGCATTAAAAATAACAGGAATTATACTTACTAAAGTTGACAGTTCTTCAAAAGGTGGAATTATTCTTACAATAAAAAATGATTTAAATATTCCTATAAAATTTTTGACAAATGGAGAAAAAATAGATAATATTTGTTGTTTTGATCCTGAAGAATTTACAGAAATGATTTTTTCTTAGATTATATTTTAAAAAATGAAAGAAATTTTTATTTGAGAGGATTTTTTTTATAATGTTTGAATTTCTGACAACAAAATTTGAAGATTTATTTTACAAAATAAGAAATAGAGGAAAACTAAGTCCTAATGATCTGGATAAATCATTAAGAGAGATAAAATTAGCACTTTTAGAAGCTGATGTAAATTTTAAGGTAGTAAAAGAGTTTATTGAAGGAGTTAAAAAAAAGGCAATAGGTGGGAAAATTTTAGAGAGTCTTACACCTTCACAACAGATTATAAAAATAGTAAATGAAGAAATTACAGCAATGCTTGGAAACAACAGCAGTGAAATAAACTTTTCTGGAAAGTCTCCAACTATTATTTTAATGGTTGGTATACAGGGAACAGGTAAGACAACAGCAGCTATAAAGCTTGCAAATTTTTTAAAGAAAAATTACCAAAAAAAAGTTGCAGTTGTTGCTGCAGATATTTATAGACCTGCTGCTGTGCTTCAACTGAAGGATTTGGCAAAATCAGTTAATATAGAAGTTTATTCAGAAGAAAATAAAGATCCTGTTTTAATATCTTATAACGGTGTAGAGTTCTTTAAAAAAGCAGGTAGTGATGTAATTGTTATAGATACTGCAGGAAGACTACAGATAGATAAAAATATGATGAGAGAAGTTGAAAATATTAGGAATAAAGTGAAGCCGCATCAAATATTATTAGTATTGGATGCTATGACTGGACAGGAGGCTGTAAATATTGCTTCAGAATTTAATTCAAGATTAGAATGTGATGGAATAATCTTAACAAAATTAGATAGTGATGCAAGAGGTGGTGCTGCTCTCTCTATATATTATGTTATAAAAAAGCCTATAAAATTTATTTCTACTGGAGAAAAAATAGAAGATTTTGAGCAATTTTACCCAGATAGAATTTCTTCCAGGATACTTGGAATGGGTGATGTCCTGACATTAATTGAAAATGCAGAAAAAGTGATCGATGAAAAAAAAGCAAAGGAAATGGAAGAAAAAATCTTTAAGAATGAATTAAATTTTGAAGATTTTGTTTACCAGCTAAAAGGAATAAAGAAAATGGGATCACTTGAAAAAATATTTTCTATGATTCCTATAAAAAATAAAAGTAAAATTTTAAAGAATGTTAATTTGAATGACTCACAACTGGATAGGGTTGAAGCTATTATTAATTCAATGACAGTAGATGAAAGAAGAAAACCTTTTATTATAAATGGAAGTAGAAAAAAAAGAATAGCAAGTGGAAGCGGAACTACTGTTTCTGATGTAAATCGATTATTAAAACAGTTTAATAAGACAAAACAGATGTTAAAGCAATTTTCAAGTCTTGATAGAAGCTCTAAATTACCTTTTGGTAATTTTTAAAAATGTTTTGCAACTTTTAAATAAAAATATATAATTATGTAAGCATAAAAAGATATTTATAGAATAGGAGAGATTTTATTGAGTGTAAAGATTAGGCTAACCAGGGTTGGTTCAAAAAAGAAGCCATTTTATAGAATTATAGTTACTGATATCAGGTCACCAAGAGATGGGAAGTTTATAGAGAGAATCGGAACATATGATCCTAAAGAAGAACCCTCGAAAATAGAACTAGATAAAGATAAAGCCATTAATTGGCTAAAAAAGGGTGCAAGACCCACAAATACTGTTCAGAAAATTTTTAATATCGTTAATTTAAAACAGTAGTCATGAAAAGAACTGGAGGTAAATTGTGAAAGAATTGCTAGAGTATATGGTAAAAGAGCTAGTTGATAGTCCTGATGATGTAGAAATTACGGAGGAAAATGAAGATGATAAAACAGTAATTTATAAGCTTAAAGTGGCTGAGGATGATTTAGGAAAAGTAATAGGAAAAAAAGGAAGAACAGCCAATTCTTTAAGAGTTATAATGAGGGCTGCATCTGCTAAAAGAGGAAAATCTTCCATAGTTAAGATTTTAGATTGATAAATTAACATATTAAATATTTATTTATAAAGTTAATTAAATTAATAGAGACATAATTATTTTATGTCATTTAAAAAGGTAGATGCACGTGTAATTGGGATAATCCGTAAACCCCATGGTATAAGAGGAGAATTAAGCGTAGAGGTGTTTACTGATTATCCCAGTACTATTAAAAAGGGAGATATTCTCTTTTTAGATAAGAAGTGTAAGAATAAAATAAAAATAGGTAAAATAAGGATAAAGAAAAATAAAGGCAGCAGTAGATTAATATTTAAGTTTGAATGTATCGATAGTATAGATACTGCAGAAGAATTAAGAAATAAATTCATTTACCGTCATCCAAAAGACAGCCCAATACTAAAAGTTAATGAATACTGGATAGATGATATTATTAATTGTAATGTTTATTGTAATCAAAATACTTTATTAGGCAAAGTGATAAAGATAGAAAAAAATTCAGCAAATGATAATTTGGTAATAGAAATAAAAAATTTAAAAATTAAAAATGTTGGAAAAAGCAGCAATATATTGTTTGTACCCATTATAAAAGATTATATTAAAAAGATAGATTTAAAAAATAAGAGAATAATTCTAGAAAAAATTCCTGAATATATTTAATTACTTATAAATATTGTCATAAAAAAATAAGATATTATAAAATTTTAATAATGCTTATAATAGATGTAATTTCTATTTTTCCTAAAATGTTTAATAACATTATAAATTATGGAGTTATAAAAGAAGCTTTTAATAAAAATCTTTGTCAGTTAAATATTTATAATTTAAGGGAATTCACGGACGATAAACATAAAAAGATTGATGACAGACCATTTGGTGGAGGGCCAGGAATGGTAATGAATATACAGCCAATTGATAGTGCAGTTAATTTTATTAAAAAGAAAAATAACATTATTAATAAAGAATTACAGAAAACAATACTTCTCTCACCCAAGGGTTTAAGGTTATCACAGTCTAAATTAAAATATTTATCTAATCTAGAAAATATTATCATTATATGTGGAAGATATGAAGGTGTTGATGAGAGAGTTAAAGAATTAGTTGTAGACATGGAATTATCAATAGGTGATTATGTATTAACTGGAGGAGAAATTCCGTCAATGGTAGTTATAGATGGTGTAATAAGATTACTATCAGGTGTAGTTGGGAAGGAAGAATCACTTAAATACGAATCATTTGAAGATAACTTGCTTGATTATCCTCAATATACGCGTCCTCTAATCTACAAAGGGTATAAAGTGCCAGAAATTTTATTAAGTGGAAATCATAAGGAAATTGAAAAATGGCGTAAAGAAGAGGCAATAAGTTTAACAAAAAAAAGAAGGCCAGATTTATTTGACAAATATAATTAAATTAACTATATTTGTTTGGTTTTATTTAGAATGAATGGAATTTAATAATTTAAATTATGTGGAGCAGAGAATGAATAAGTTAGAAAAAATTGAAAGTAAATACCTAAAATCTGATGTACCTGACTTTAAACCAGGTGATAAAGTCAAAGTTAAAATAAAAATAAGTGAAGAAAATAAAGATAGAATACAGTCTTTTGAAGGAATTGTAATAAAAAGACAAGGATCGGGAATAAATGAAACATTTACAGTAAGAAAGATTTCTTTTAATATTGGTGTAGAAAGAACCTTTCTTTTAAATTCCCCAGTTATTCAATCTATAAGAAAAATAAATTCGGGTATTGTTAGAAGAGCTAAACTTTATTATCTTAGAGATAGAATTGGTAAAAAAGCTAAAATTAAATTTAAAAAATAAACTTAAAAATTATAAAGACTTTTTTAAATAAATGTCTTCTAAAAAAACTCGAGCATTAAAAGAAGTTATTGGGTATTTAGTAGTCGCTATAGTTGCTTCAATATTTGCAATTACAATAAGAATTTTTATATTCGAACCTTTTATTGTTCCTTCAACTTCGATGTCTCCAACACTTCTTGCAGGGGATAGAGTTATTGTAAATAAATTAGCATATAAATTAAACCCTGTTAAAAAAGGAGACCTTATAGTATTTCATTCTCCAATAGAAGAGGGAAAGGATTTAGTAAAAAGAGCTATTTCTATAGAAGGAGATGAAATAAGATTAACTGAAGATGGAGAAATATATATAAATAATGAATTATTAGCAGAACCTTATTTACCTTCAGATTATGTAGTATCTTATGAAAATATAACCCTTGTGATAAATGATAATGAGATGTTTGGAATGGGTGATAACAGAAATAACAGTATTGATAGCAGATTTTATGGCCCTATTTCTGAAGAAGAAATTTTTGGTAAGGTAATTTTTATTTATGGACCTTTATCAAGATTTGGAAAGATAAATTATTAATGAAGTTTGAAGAAATAGAAAGACTAAAGAGATTATGTGTATATGAGGACAATTTATTTTTAAATGGATATAAAAAGATAGCAGGAGTTGATGAAGTAGGTAGAGGACCTTTAGCAGGTCCAATAGTTGCTGCAGCAGTAATCTTAGATAGGAAAAAAATTCTTATTGAAAATCTAAATGATTCAAAAAAAATAAGTAAAAAAAATAGAGAGCTTGTATTTAGAGAAATTTTAAACAGCTGCATAACATGGTCTATTGCAAAAATCCCTCCGAGAGTAATTGATGATATATCAATAAACAAAGCTAATATTTTAGTGATTAAAGAAGCAATACAAAAATTAAAAATAAAACCTGATATAGTAATTAGTGATGCTATTGATGTAAAAATGGACATAAAAGTAATTCCGATAATTAATGGTGATGAGAAAAGTGCATCTATTGCTGCTGCCTCAATAATTGCAAAAGTGATAAGGGATAAAATAATGATGAAGCTATCAAGAGATTATCCTGAGTATAGCTTTGAATACAATAAAGGCTATGGGACAAAAGAGCATCTTAAAAATCTTCAAAAATATGGACCTTCAAAAATGCATAGGATGTCTTTTAGAGGTGTCCTAAATTAATGGCATTAAGAAATAAAATTCTTGGAAAATTAGGAGAAAAGATAGCTGAAAATCATTTAATCAAGTCAGGTTATATTATTGAATGTAAAAATTTTAAATGTAAATTTGGAGAAGTAGATATTATTGCTAAAAAGGATAATAATTTAATATTTATAGAAGTAAAGACAAGGACAAGTAAAAGTTATGGTTATCCTGTAGAGTCTATTGATAGGATTAAAATAAGAAAAATAAAAAATGTGGTAGATTTCTTTTTAGTTAGTAATAAAAAATATTTTAATTTTAACATCAGGTTAGATTACATTTTTATATTTTTAAAGAGAGAATTTTTTAACAGTATTTTTAATAAAAAAAACGCAGAAAATAATAAAAATATTATAAATAATTTTATTATTAGTAATGTTTGTAATGGAAAAAAGATTTTTAATAATAAAAATATTATTTTAGAACATATAAAGAATACCGTATAATAAGGATTTAATAGAAAGATTAACTTTTTTAATGCTAATTCTATTTATGAGAATTTTTCTAATAAAATATTATTCAATTGTTTTAATTAATTAAAATAGGATGTTATGATTACTGAAAATTAATAAAATATTATTTATAGAGAAAGAAATTTGGTTTAGGCAATGGTTCGAAAATTAGTAAAAAGGTATTTTGATATAATATTTTCAATTTTTCTTCTGATTTTATTCATTCCTCTCTGGATCATTATTCCTGTTTTAATCAAGCTAGATTCATCTGGCGGGGTTATTTTTAAGCAGAAAAGGGTAGGTTTGAATAGTCAATATTTTGCTATGTATAAATTCAGAACAATGAAAGAAGGAGTCCCAGACTTACCAGCAGAGGAAGTAAGTGATCATAGTGGAATGTATACTAAAGTTGGAGTATTTCTAAGAAGGTTTAGTGTTGATGAAATACCCCAACTAATAAATATTTTAAAAGGAGATATGAGTTTTGTAGGCCCAAGGCCATCTCATCTTGGTCAGCACCTACAGATAAAAATAAGGAAAGAAACGAGAACTGATAGTATACGTCCAGGGCTTACAGGATTAGCACAAATCAATGGTAGAGATGACATATCCATACTTGAAAAAGCAAGATATGATAAAATTTATGTGTACGATTCTTCGATATTTTTAGATATAAAAATCATTTTTATAACAATAAAAATAGTACTTTCAGGTAAAGGTGCTAACTAAAATAAAATTTTCCTTTGTTTTACTTCCATTATGCCATATTACATAGCCTTAATAAACGATGTAGATGTTCAATACCTTGATCCATGTAAATATACAAATGGAGGTACTGTAGCTCTACTATTTTTCAGATAAAATGAATTATTTGCAATATTTTTAAAAACTCCTTAAAATTATTATAAATATTGAATAATGTTTTAAAAAAATATGTAATAATAGTTGTAAATTTTTTAATATATTAATGTTAATGTATTAAAATTATTAAGTTAAAATATTCTTTAAAATGAAAAATAAAACAAACAAATTAGAAAATTATTATAAAACTTCTAAAAAGAATTTCAGTTATAGTGAAGAAAAATATAGAAACATTATAGAGCTATCTCCAGTAGGAATTATAACAATTGATATAAAGGGAAATATTAAATCATGTAATGAATTAGTTCTTGATTATACTGGTTATACAAGGAAAGAATTAATAGAGAAAAATTTTACTAAACTTAAATTATTAAAAGTAACAGATATTCATAGACTCACTAAAATGGTTTTAAAAGTATTAAAAGATAAGAAAATACCAAAATTTGAAATATCATAGAAGCATAAAAATGGAACAAGTTATATAGGTGAAGCCCGCCTTAAAACAATTAAGGAAGAAAATAAAATCACAGGCTTCCATATAGTAGTTATGGATATTACATATAAAAAGAAGATTGAAGACTTAATTAAAATACAGCGCAACCTTATTACCAAGCTAAGCAGCATTTCTAATTTGAGTAAAGCACTTAAAGTATGTGTCGATACAGCTATTGAAACTACAGGAATGGATTGCGGTGGAGCCTATCTTGTTGATAGTGAAACACAAGATATAAATCTTTCCTATTTAAAAGGACTGCCTAAAAGCTTTATAAAGAGTATATTAAAATACAGTAAAGACTCGCCAAGTGCTAAACTAGTAATGGCTGGAAAACCCATATATACACAATATCAAAAACTTGGTGTCCCTCTGGATAGAACTAGATATAAAGAAAAGCTTCTTGCTATTGCCGTTATCCCTATCAAGCATGAAGGCAGTGTAATTGCCTGCCTTAATATTGCATCACATACATTAAGTGAAATACCAGTTAACACTCGCAGTATACTTGAGAGTATAGCAAACCTGATAGGTGGTGCTGTTGCAAGATTAGCTGACAGAGAAACTCTAAAGGAAAGTGAGAGAAAATACCGCTTACTGTTTGAAAGATCACTTGATGGTATTTATAGAACTACAGTGAAGGGAAAATATTTAGATGTAAATCAGGCATTAGTAAAGATGCTTGGGTATAAAAACAAGGAAGAGCTTTTAAAGATTGATATACCAACACAACTGTATGTAAAAAAATCAGACCGCCCAGGTCCTAAAGATAGAAAAAAAATATTTACAACCCAACTTAGGAGAAAGGATGGATCTATTATATGGGCAGAAATTAATTCTATAGTAATTCATAATATAGATGGCATAATTTACTACGAAGGAATAGTTCGTGACATAACAGAGAAAAAGAAAACAGAAGAAAAGTTAAAATACCTTTCTTTTCACGACAAACTAACTTGCCTATACAACAGAGCATATTTTGAATCAGAACTTGATAGACTTAATACAAAGAGACAGCTTCCAATTTCTATGATAATTTGTGATTTAAACAGCCTGAAACTAGTAAATGATGCTTTTGGCCATGAGGAGGGAGATAAGCTTTTAAAGAGGGTAGCTAATATGATAAAAATTTTCTTCAGAGCAGAAGATATTATTGCCAGGTGGGGAGGAGATGAATTTTCA
>JADHVM010000008.1 GCA_016783985.1 Actinomycetota bacterium | reverse complement strand
AATAGAAAGGTTAAGAAGTATAAATTAAATGATAGATTTATTAAAAAACATAAAATATAAAGAAAAAAGACTTATAGCTCTTATAGATGGAGAACATTATCCGGAAGTTACTCATGATGCTATTATGCTTCTTAAAAATAGATTTATTGGAAATTTTGCAGGAATAGTTTTTCTGGGAGGTTTGGAAAAGTTAATAACCAGCGATCTGGGTGATTATTACAATGAGAAAGTTTACAAGATTGGTGATATTGACTCTGATTTTGTAAAAGCATTAGACTTCTTTATTCCAGATATAGTATATGATTTAAGTGATGAGCCAGTTGTAAATTATATTATTAGAATGAAAATAGCATCTTTTTGTCTGGCAAATGAATGCAGTTATATGGGACCTGATTTTTTATTTGAATATGAAGAAAAAAATATTACCACAGATATTCCTACTATTGCAGTAATAGGTACTGGCAAGAGAGTAGGCAAGACTGCAGTGAGTGCTTATATATCTGAATTAATTAATAATGAAAATAAGAATGTTTGTGTGGTAGCTATAGGCAGAGGAGGGCCAAAAGAGCCCAAAGTTATCCATGGAGGCAAGGTAGAAATTACGCCGAAATATTTACTGGATCTCAGTCAAAGAGGTTTTCACGCAAGTTCTGATTATATAGAGGATGCTTTTAGCAGTAAGATCACCACTGTTGGCTGCAGGAGATGCGGCGGCGGTTTTGGTGGTAAATTTTTTATGTCCAATATAAAAGAGGGTATGAAAACAGCCGAAAGTTTAAATCCAGATTTAATTATTGTTGAGGGCAGCGGTGCTTCTATCCCGGCTGTAAAAACTGACAAAACTGTGTGTGTTTTAGGAGCTTGCCAGAGCTGGGAGAATATAATAGGCTATTTAGGTATTTATAGGATAATGTGCGCAGATTTAATTTTTATTACTATGTGCGAAGAGCCTATGGCTGATAAAGAAAAGATTGAGTTTTTAGAAAAGGAAATTAAGAAGATAAATCCTGATGCCAAAATAGTTAAATCAATTTTTAGACCTAAACCCTTAAATGATATAAGGGGAAGGAAAATTATAGTTGTAATGACTGCTAAAAATGAAATTGCATCAAAGATTAAAAATTATATTGAGCAGGAATATGATTGCAGGGTAATGAAGATTTCATTTAATCTTGCAGATAGGGAAAAGCTTAAAAATGAATTAGAACAGTACAGAAATTATGATTCTATTTTAACTGAATTAAAAGCGGCAGCAGTGGATCTTGTGACAGATTTTGCATTTAGTAATAAAAAGGATATTTTTTATATGATTAATATACCAATAATATTAGAAAATAAGGAAATTTTAAAGGAAGAATTAAGAATAAACTAATATTTATTTTATTAATAAAGCAGCAAATATAATATTTTAATAATAATAATTATAAAGAAATAATGGCTAAAAAAAATAATAATTCTACTGGGGAAAATTTAATAGTGATAATTGATAAGAAAAGCGGTTTGCCATTTTCCAAAGGTATATTGGCATCATCTATTTCAGTTACCGGGCTGGATATAGTTGCTGCTCATAAGATTTCCTTAGATATTGAACAGTATCTGCTAAAAAGTAAAATGTACTCTATTTCTTTAGGGGATTTAAGATCAATTGTTTTTAGATTTATAAAAGAAAAAGTCAATCTAGAATATGCTGAAAAATATTTACTGTGGCAGTCAATAGGTAAATTAGAAAAACCTATTATAGTACTTCTTGGTGGTGCAACTGGAGTTGGTAAATCAACTATTGCGACTGTACTGGCAAGTAGATTAAATATAACCAGGGTGGCTTCATCAGATGCTATTAGAGAGGTTATGAGGGCTTCTGTTTCTGATAAATTAATAAGGCCACTTAGAGGTTCTTCTTATAATGCATATAAGAATTTAACATTACCTCCTTCAGGCGTAGAGCCGGTAATATTAGGCTTCAGAGAGCAGGTTATGGCAGTAGTAGTAGGCATTGAAGCTATAATAAATAGAAGTGTGGAGGAAAAATCAGATATAATTATAGAAGGAGCCCATGTTGTTCCCGGATATCTAGATTTAAGTAAATACTCCTCTAAAGCCATAATTATGGAAATAGTTATATCAGTTCCTGACAAAGAGATTCATAAAGAACATTTCACTAAAAGAATGGTTCAAACACAGGGTTCAAGGCCTGTGCAGAAGTATATTAATCATTTAGATAATATACTTATGATACAAAAATATATTGAAGAGCTGGCGATAAGTAATAATATAAATATTATAGAAAATTATGGATTAGACGGTACTGTTTGTGAGGTTTTGGAACTAATATTTCAGAAACTAAAAGAAGAGTTCAGTAAGATCACAGTCTGATATTAACAGGCTGACTAATTAGTGGTGCTGCTGTTTTCAATATTAAATTGCCTGATAATAACTTTAATATCATTTAGAAAGATTTCTACTGTATAATTTCCAGGTGGAAGTGTTTTATTCCTTCTTGCCAATGATATAATTACTTTACCTGTTCCATCTTTTTCAGGGTAAATTATACTCTCTTGAATAGTCTTTTCTGTATTGTTTTGGATTATATTCCAGTTTACTGTTATCTTATCTTTGGAGGAGAGATCTTCTACGAATAGAATTGCATATATTTTTGAATCATGACAGGAAAATTCAACTTTATTGCTGCAGGATTCTAATTCATCTTTTGTCAATTCTTTATCGCAGGTTATATAGGCATTTTTAATACAGGGGTTTTTTACAACTGTAGCAACAGAGATAATTATTAAAATTATGGTAATTACAATAAGTAGAATTATAGTTCTTCTGCTCATGATTATAAAATATAATATATATTGAGTCTAAAGTATAGTAAATGTATTTGTTTAATAATAGTATATTTTTAATATTTGACTAAAATTTATTATTAGGATATATTCTTAAATGATTTTAAGGAGGTTAGAAAGAATGCCGATTTACAGTTATAGATGTGGAAAATGTGGGAGAATATTTGATAGGGTTGAAAAGTTTGGCAATAATGGTAAACGATACTGCGACTATTGTAATGCTGAAGCATTTAGAGTATTTTCACCAGTTGGGATAATATTTAAAGGTTCTGGATTTTATTCTACAGATTATAAATCCAGTTCTAATAAATCTATTAGTAATAATATAGGAAAAAAAGATAAAGAGAAAAGTAAAAAAGAAGATATCAAGGATAGCAAAAAAAGCAAGTCCGAGACACAAGATGCTGGACAAAAAAGCACTTCACCGGTAAAAAAGTAAAAATTTTTTAAATTTGGGATTTAAATTATCTATTAATGATTCTATTATTAATTCTGTCAATAATATTAATATGGCTTCATGTGTCTAGTCTAAGATTAATTATTAGGGCAAATACCAATAAAACAATTTTGGAAAACGTAATGAAGGTGGAAGGGTATATACCGGAATCAGAAAGAGAGTTTTCATTTAAGTCATTTTCAGGAATTTTTTCATTAGTTATAATAGCTGTTTTAAATTTAATTGAAATAGGTTATTTTGTAGGTTGTGTTTATTTCTTTGATGATTATATAATAATAATTGGAAGTTCGATTTTAGTTGGATATACTATTTATTCATTACTGAAATTTTTTCCTAACATAAAAAGGTTTTATAAGAAACCTGGGGATTATTTAAAGGAAAAGACAAGTGGTTTCGAGAATTTTTTAAGTATTATAATGACTTCCTTGGAAATTATTTTTTGTATGTATATACTTATAAAAGTTGTTATTAGCAATATAAGTATTTTCAAGTAAAAGTATGTTTTAGTCAAGGGTTTGGATGAATCAAAAATAGAGATAATTATTATTTATTGGGAACTTAAATGAATAAAATTAAAAAAATGAGTTTCGATGAAGCAGTATTACAACTGGAAGAAATAGTAAAAGAACTTGAAGATAAAAACATGACTTTAAAATCTTCTATAGAAAAATTCGAACTGGGTGTCAAAATTTCTTCTTATTGCTTGAACAAGCTTGATGAAGCTGAAAAAAAGATAGAACAATTAACACGTTCAGGTAGTGAAAAAACCAACTAATTCACGCCTTTCTAAAATTTACCCCTATATACCTACAATAATACCACAACATCTATAAATAAAATTATAAAAAAAATTTTAAAAAAAGTTTACAAATATATAAAAATATGCTATTGTTTTGGAGAAAAGTGGGGAAAAGTGGTGGTAAATGATATAGTTTTCCCTTATAATTAGTTAAAAAGTGGTTTATTAATTAAAAAATGGTTAATTAAATAAAATGTTTTTAGGAGAATATCACAGAGTAATAGATAATAAGGGAAGAATATTTATTCCCTCGAAATTTAGAGAAGGCTTGATAGCCGGCACAATTATTGCAAAGGGATTTGATGAAAGCTGCCTTTTTTTGTTTTCAAAAGAAAATTGGGAAAGATTGCAAAACAAAATATTATCCGGTCCTATAACTAAGAGAAATACCCAGATATTTTCAAGATGGTTCTTTTCATCTGCCAGTGTGGAAAATATGGATCAACAGGGAAGAGTAAAAATTCCTAAGAGTTTGATTGATTATGCCGGCTTAGATAAAGATATTGTCTTGGTTGGTGTTTCAGATAGAGCTGAAATATGGTCTAAAGAAATGTGGGAAAAATACTATAGTCAGGCAGATTCTCAGTTTACAGGAAAAGAAAATACTTTTGAAGAATTAGGATTTTAAAAAAATAAATGAGTTATGAAGAGATTCATAAACCTGTTTTATTAAAGGAGGTTTTATATTATTTAAATTTAAGAAAAGGAGACATTGTTTTTGAGGGAACTCTTGGCGGTGCAGGCCATACTATAGAAATAATTGAAGCCATTGCCCCCACAGGCAAAATAATTGGAGTTGATCTTGATAGCAAGGCCATCAGCACCGCCACCATAAAACTAAAGAAGTTTTTGAGTAATTTGTTTTTAATTAATGATAGTTTTGCAAATATTAGCGGTATTTTAAGGGAATTAAATATAAAAAGTATAAGTGGGTTTTTTCTCGATCTGGGATTGTCCTCTATCCAGATTGAAAATTCTGGGAGAGGGTTTAGCTATATAAGAAATGAGAAACTAGATATGAGATTTGACCAAAGTAGCGAATTAGATGCATGTGATGTAGTAAATAATTATGCTGAAAAAAAATTAAAAGAGATTATTTACAAGTATGGTGAAGAGAGGTGGTCGTCTAGAATATCTAAAAATATAGTAAGTCATAGAAGCTTAAAGGAAATAACTCATACAGGTGAGTTAGTAGAAATTATTAAAGAATCTATACCTGCACAATATAGATCAAGAAGGAAGGGGCATCTGGCTAAAAGAGTATTCCAGGCATTAAGAATTGAAGTGAATAGGGAGCTAGATAATCTGGATAAGGCACTTGAAGATGGATTTAAATTATTAAAAAGCTGCGGGAGGATGGTGATAATTTCTTATCATTCTTTAGAGGATAGGATAGTTAAAAGAAAGTTCGAGAAATTTTCAGGTAGATGTATGTGCCCCCCAGATTTACCGGTATGTAAATGTGGGGCAGAGAAAAAAGCTAAAATTATAACAAAAAAGGTAATAAAACCATCACCTGATGAAATTAGAGAAAATCCTCGTTCCCGCAGCGCAAGGCTTAGAGTTCTTGAAAAGTTATAGTTTTAGAAGATGTAAACATAAAATAATATAGGCTATTTGGATTAATTCGTTTGTTGTTTGATTATTAATAGTAATTGCTAATAGATTATAGGGAAAATGATGAGTTTAAGATTAGCAGAAAAAGAAGAATTAAATATAAAAAAATCATACCCTTTGTTGTATTTGGTAAAGAACGATAGCAGAAGCTGTAAAAGCGTAAGGCTGCAGACAAATGATGGTGTATTTTTTGTATTTATTATAGCAATTATTTTTTTATGTCTGGGAATACTTTTAAATTTTGGCTTGAGGGTACAAAATATAAATTATCAGAAAAAGATATATGAAACTAATGAAATGATTTCTATTGAAGAAGAAAGAACCGACAGGCTTCTTTTAAAGGTATCTGAACTGAAAAGCCCTTTTAGAATAATTAATGCTGCTGAGGATGAGTTAGGTATGGAAATTTCAGATAAAATAGAAATTATTAAAATATCAAGCAGTAATTTAAATAATAATGAAAAAATATATGATTATATTGTAAAAAATCCCACTTTGGCAGTGGAAAATTATGATAATTTTTTAGGAACTATTTATAACATAAGGAATATTGTTATGGTTGTATCAGAGAGCGTATTAACGTTTTTCATACCTTAATTATGAATATGTTAACTAAGAAAATGATTAGGGAAAATAATAATAAAATAAACAGGAAAAGAATTTATTTCCTGTTTATTTTATTTATACTGGCATTTATAGTAATTATATATAAATTAATTTCAATACAGTATACATATTCATCTAAGTACAGGGAGGATGCAGAATTTCAGCATATGGATGAATTTGTAATAAATTCTAAAAGAGGGAAAATATTGGATAGAAATGGGGTTGAATTAGCAGTCAGTCTTGTGGAAAAAACAGTATATGCAAATCCAAAATTTATAATAAGTCCAGAATATGAGGCTAAGGTACTATCAGGAATACTGAATTTGGATAAAGAGACAATAAAAGAAAAGCTGGAAAATGAAGAATTAGGTTTTGTTTATATACAGAGAAAAATTAGTGCTGAACAGGCAGAACTCATCAATGAACTTAATTTACCAGGTATTTATATTCAAAATGAGACCAAAAGATATTATCCACAGAATGATTTAGCGGCTTCAATTATTGGTTTTACTGGAATAGATAATAATGGATTAAGCGGGATAGAATTACAGTATGAGAAATTTCTTAGAGGAGTTGATGGGAAATTTATTATTGAAAAGGATGTATTTGGGAATATAATACCAGGCAGTAAAAATAATTATATTGAGCCTGTTAATGGTGAAGATGTTGTTCTTACAATCGATTCTCAAATTCAATACATTACTCAGGAAAAATTAAAGGAGGTAGTAAATGATTATAATGCTTTGAGGGCAATTGCCGTGGTTATGAATCCAGTAAATGGAGAGGTATATGCTCTAGCTAGTTATCCTGGATTTGATCTAAATAATTATCAGGATTATGATCCACAGTTATATAAAACTACTGGAATATCCTATACATACGAGCCTGGTTCCACATTTAAAATAATTAATGTAGCATCTGCCCTTGAGAATAATTGTGTGGGGAGCAATCAGGTATTCTATTTACATCCTTCTATTCTGGTTGGAGATAGAGTAATAAAAGAAATATTCAGGACCTATAATATCGAGTATTCAACAGAAGAGATTTTAAAACATTCCAGTAATATCGGGGCAGTTACTATTGCTTTAAGTATGGGGAAGGAATTATTCTGGAAAAGTATAAGAGAATTTGGTTTTGGAGAGCAAACTGGAATTGATCTGCCGGGTGAGGAAGCAGGCCTATTTTCTGATTACAAAGTATGGCCCGAGTCCACCATAGGCGCTCTGGCTATAGGTCAAAATATTTCTGTTACACCATTACAGCTTTTAAGGGCAGCTTGTGTTATTGCAAATGACGGTTATCTGGTAAATCCTAATGTTGTATATGAGATAAGGCAGCAAAATGATAGTATAGAATTTCTACAATTTAGTGAAAAAGTTAGAATTATAAGTGAAGAAACAGCAAATGAGGTGAAAGACATGATGCTGTCGGTTGTAGAAGAAGGAACAGGGAAGCGTGCTCAGATAGAAAATGTACAAGTTTGTGGGAAAACTGGAACTGCTGAAAAGGTGAATGAAAATGGAATAGGCTATAGTGAGGGTAGATCCATAACTTCTTTTATCGGGTTTGCTCCTTACGAGAATCCAGAAGTTGCTATAATTGTAGTTGTTGATGAACCACATGGAAAAGAAAACGAGGTCTGGGGCGGTACAGTTGCAGCGCCTATTTTTAAAGATATTATGAATTTTTCTTTAAAAAGATTAAAAATTCTTTAAATATAATATTGCTTTAATTAATTTATGATTTTGATTTTTAGTGAAAAGAAACCTATTATTGGGTTTAGATGAGTTTTTTTATATTTTAGATTAGGAAAATGGAACTTAAAGAATTACTAAAAGGTATAAGGGTAAAAAAAGTCACTGGTTCTACCAGACTGGATATAAAAGGCATTACTATTAATTCCAAAGGGAAAATGCCCAGTACAGTATTTGTATCTATTGCAGGGCTTGAAAAAGATGGACATGATTTTGCAGAAGAGGCTATAAAAAATGGTGCAGTTGCTGTGTTTGTTCAGAAGATACTGGATCTTCCTGATTGCATACCTCAAATGGTAGTTGATAATTGCAGAGAAATACTTCCAATTTTATGTAGAAATTTTTATAGAAATCCCAGTAAATATTTTAAGTTAGTTGGGGTAACAGGAACGAATGGTAAAACTACAACGTGCTTTTTAATTAATTCTATTTTAAATAGTGCAGGATTAAAGACTTCTATAATTACAACTGTTCAATCTGCTATAGATGATAAATTAATGATATTTGATAGAACAACTCCTGAATCTATTGATCTTAATAGATTTTTTGATAAAAGCAGGAATGAGAATATAGATAGTGCATGCATGGAAGTATCTTCTCATTCTATAGATTTACATAGAGTAGATTATTTAAAATTTGATTATTTTGTATTTACGAATCTATCTCAAGATCATCTAGATTACCATAAGAATATGGAAAGATATTTTAATGTAAAAAAGAAACTATTTTTAAAGGAAAATAGAGATATATATGGAGGGAAATGTGCTGTTATTAATATTGATGATAATTATGGGATGAATATAAAAAAATATACAGATCTAAATGTAATTTCTTTTTCACTTAAAGACAGGAAAGCAGATATTATAGCAAGTAATATTAAAAATTCTTTATCAGGAATTGAAATGAATATAAATTATTATAAAGATCAGCAAGTTAGAATATATTCTCCTTTATGCGGATATTTTAATATTTATAATATTCTTGCAGCTATTGGTGTTTGTATAGGTATGGGTGTAGAAATAGGTTATATTAAGGAAGGTATAAAAAAAATATCGGGGGTAAAAGGGAGATTTGAAAAAATTGATTTAGATAAAAATATAAGGGTGATTGTTGATTATGCTCATACTCCGGATGGGTTAGAAAATGTTTTAAAAACTGCAAGAACCATATTGAAAGCAGGTAATAAGCTAATATCTGTTTTCGGATGTGGCGGGGATAGAGACAGGTTGAAAAGAAAGATTATGGGGAAGATTTCTTCAGAAATTGCTGATTTTACAATAATTACTTCTGATAATCCAAGAACCGAAGATCCTCAAACCATTATAAATATGATTGAGGAAGGGTTTACAGGTAAACAAAGTAAAAAATATATAAAAGAAATTGATAGGAAAAAAGCAATAGTGACTGCTTTAGATATGGCAGAAGAAAACGATATAATTTTAATAGCAGGTAAGGGTCATGAAGATTATCAGGATTTCAAAGACTGTAGGATACATTTTAGCGATCAGGAAGTAGTCAGGCAGTGGGGCAATAAATGAAAATAGGTGAAAAAATTAGTATCAGAGAAATATTATTATGGACAAAATCAGAAATAATATCAGGTGATACTAATCAAAATATCAGGTTGATATCTACAGATTCAAGGACAATTAAAAAGGGGCAATTTTTTATTCCCCTGATAGGCGAAAATTATGATGGTCATAATTTTATTTTACAGGCTTTGCGTAAAGGGGCCTTAGGTTTTGTTTATGAATTAAAGTATAAAGATAAGTTAGGCGAGTGGAAAGATGCTGCAGGGCGCAGGATATGGGATAAACTTATAATAATACAAACTAAGGATAACTTATTATTTTTTGAAGACATATCATATAATTATATAAGAAAATTTAAAATAATATCAATTGGCATTACTGGTAGTGTTGGAAAGACTACAACTAAAGATTTCCTTGTAAGTATATTAAGAAAAGTATTTAATATAAAATTTACTCCAAAAAATTATAATACTGAGATTGGTGTATCTAAATCAGTTTTAGGTATTGATAGAAATACAGATATATTTATCGCAGAATTAGGAATGAGAGGAAAAGGCCAAATAAAAATATTATCTGGAATGATTAATCTGGATATAGGAGTTATTACTGCTATTGGGCCGTCCCATCTTGAATTTTTTAAAAGTATGGATGAGATAGCAGGAGCTAAATCTGAAATGCAGGAAATCTTAAGATTAAAAAAAGGAGTATTGTTTTTAAATAATGATGACAGTTGGACTGATTTTATAGAAAAAAAAGTAGACTGTAGAGTTTTAAAATTTGGAAGAAATAATGATATTGATTATAACTTTATAGAAAAAGATATGGATAATTACGGCAGGTTTAAATTTGATTTATACTGGAAAAAAAATAAAATTATAGAAATATTTTTACCTGTTACAGGATTTCATAATATTTATAATGCCTGTGCTGCGGCAGCAGTAAGTTTATATCTAAATGTAAGCTCAGAAATTATAAAAGAGGGTATTGAGAATTCAAAAGTCGAAGGTGGTAGAATGGAAATTATCACTAAAGGCGATAAAGTGATTATAAATGATTGCTATAATGCAAACCCTCTATCTGTCAGAAAAGCTATTGATACGTTAAATCGTATTTCAGAAAAAAATAATAAGAGATCTGTAGCAATATTGGGTGATATGCTGGAATTGGGTAAAGAATCCTGTAAGCTTCATCATGAGATAGGCAATTATTTACTGGAAAAGAATATAAAGGTGCTAATATCTTTTGGGAAATTATCTAAAAATATTTGTAATGGTTGTCAGGAAGGTAAAGACTTAAATAAGGTTAATTGTGCCTGTTATTGTTTTAATGATATGGAAGAATTATGTGGAAGGCTAAATAGCATATTAATACCTGAAGATGTCATATTAATAAAAGGTTCCAGAGCGAATAAGATGGAAAGAATTATAAACTTTATTTAAACGGAAGAAAATTATGAACTGGATATTTCTTTCAATAATATTTGGGAGCTTGCTATCGCTGCTATTTACTCCTTTGTTTATAAATTTTCAGAAGAAGAGGAATATTGGGCAGAGAATTAGAATAGATGGTCCAAAATCACATTCTATTAAAGTTGGTACACCTACAATGGGTGGATTAATTTTTATATTGTCGGCTGCAATATCGTTTGCAATTGTAAGTTTAATAAAGTATTACAGGCATGATGTTTTTAGCATGGAGGGTGTATTTGTACTTTCTGTTTTTTTAATGTGTGGTCTAATAGGATTTATTGATGATTATATATCATTAAAAAGTCAGAGGTCTCTAGGACTAAGAGGGTGGGTAAAAATTACTCTTTTAATGGCTGTGTGTGTTTATTTTATATTAATTTCAAAATACGTATTAAATTTAGAAACATGTTTGAGTATCCCACTGACGAATTTAGAGATAGAACTGGGCAATTGGTATTATATTATAGTAGTAATTATTATCATTTCTACTACAAATGCAGTAAATTTAACTGATGGTCTTGATGGACTTGCAGCTGGTGAATCTTCTATTGTTTTAGGTATTTTTTGCTTTATTGCCTTTTTAGAGTGGACAATTTTTGACGTTTCTTACGGTATTGATATAGGCGTTATATGTGGAGCTACAATTGCTGCATGTATAGGGTTTTTATGGTGGAATACAGCACCAGCTGAGATTTTTATGGGAGATACAGGATCATTTGGTCTGGGAGGATTAATAGCTGCTGTAGCTATTATTTTAAAGCAGGAGATTTTACTGGTTATAGTTGGGGGATTGTTTGTGATAGAAACCCTATCAGTTATTATTCAGGTGATATGGTATAAAGCTTCTAAAAAAAGAGTTTTTAAAATGGCTCCATTGCATCATCATTTTGAGTTAATGGGATGGGCAGAAATAAAGGTTATTATTAGATTCTGGATAATTGGTTCATTGTTTGCAGGGCTTGGTTTCTTTATGTATTATTTAAAATTTATCGATTAAAAAATGAATGATAATTTAACTTTTTTTAAAAATAAGAAAATACTGGTAATAGGTCTGGGGAAAACAGGAGTATCTGTAATTAATAAAATATCTCCAATTGTTTATTCCATAACAGGCATTGATAATAATCCAAATATAAATTTAAGTAGTAATTTTAGTATAAGTGGCAGTAAAGGGAAATCTAATGTAAAAATAATACTTGGTGAAGACGTAAACCAGAAAAAAGAATTATTGAATGATATAGATTTAATAATAATTAGCCCTGGCGTTCCATTGGAAATACCTCTTATAAAATATTCGCAAGAAATGAAAATTCCTATATGGAGTGAGGTAGAACTTGCCTGGAATATGATGACAAAGGAAGAGAGGAAAAACACAATTGCTGTTACAGGGACAAATGGAAAAACTACAGTAGTGTCTTTAATTGGAAAAATTTTACAGGATGCTGGTATGGCTGTACAGGTTTGTGGAAATATTGGCAATCCTATAATTGACACTATTAATGATAATAGTAAATATAGTACGGTCAGAGTAATAGAAGTGAGCAGTTTTCAATTAGAAAGGATTTATAAATTTGCACCCCATATTAGTATAATTTTAAACATAACCAGTGACCATATGGATAGACATTTAACTATTGATAATTATACAGATTTAAAATTTAAATTATTTTCCTGCATGAGCTGTGGTGATTTTGCAATTTTTAATATAGATGATGAAAGGATTAGTAAGAGATTAGAGATTGAGGATTACCATAAGAGATCACATGTCAACGTCATTAATTATGGATTTTATTATAAAGAAGGTCTCAACCTCTGGCATGAAAATAATAATATTTTTTACAGAATAAAATCCAGCAGTGGAAGAATAAAAATTAAAAAAATTTTTCTGCAGGGAAATCATAATATTTCTAACATAATGGCTTCAGTTGCAGCAGTAAAGTTATTTAATGTGGATGATAGGAATATTGAAAATACACTTAAAAAATTTAAACCTCTGTATCACAGGTTGGAATATTTAGGTGTTACTTGTGAAATTAGATGTTTTAATGACTCTAAGTCAACAAACCCTGATTCTGCGATAAAGGCTCTAAGTAATTTTGATAAAGAAGTAACTTTGATTATGGGTGGTATGGATAAGAATATGAATTTTGAAACTTTAATTCCTTTTTTAAATCAAAAAGTTAATAACTTAATAATAATTGGCGAGGTAAAATTAAAAATCTTCAATATGGTAAAGAAGTACAGGCATGATTATAAAGTCTATATGTGTCAGACATTAGAAGATGCGGTAGAAAAAGGATTTAAAACTACTTCTCCTGGAGAAGTATTATTACTCTCACCTGCATGTGCCAGTATGGATATGTTTAAAGATTACAGGGAAAGAGGGGAAAGATTTAAATATTTAGTCAAGAAAAGGAAGTCCAGGCAGTGAATGAAACAAATTTAGGAAGATATAATATCTTTAGAGTAAATATTGAATATTATTTTATATTCATTATAACATTTTTACTTTCTGTTATTGGAATAATAATGATTTCCAGTGCTTCAATTGCAGTGGGAGAAAGGTATTTTAGTGATCCATACTGGTTCGTAAGGAGGCAGATTATATGGTGGGTAATTTCTTTAATATTATTTATTATATTTTCTAAAATTAATTATCATTTTTATTCTAAAATTTCTATTTTTTTTATTTTAATAGCAATAGGACTATTGGCAATAGTGTTAATACCTAGTTTTAGCATAGAAATAGGTGGTTCTAGAAGATGGTTAAACTTATTATTTTTTAATATCCAGCCATCTGAGGTTGCAAAATTGGCAGTTATTATATTTCTATGTGATACTTTAAATAAGAAATACAGGAAAAGAAGCAGTATTAAAAATATATTGTTTCCTGCATTTGTGGTTCTGGTTATAGTTACCATTTTAATCTTTTTGGAACCTGATTTGAGTACTGTTATCATAATATGGGCAGTAGCATTTACAGTATTGTTTGTAGGAAATGTAAAATTTCAGCATATTTTTAGTCTTGGAATAATTGGAATTGCAGTAATTGTTGGTTATATGATGATGGAGGAATACAGGAGAGAAAGAATATTTGCATTTATTGATAAAACAACAGGAGGCACTGGTGTTAACTTTCAGGTCAACCAATCATTAATTGCGCTTGGTTCGGGCAGCATTACTGGCGTTGGTCTGGGCAATAGCGTACAAAAATACTCATATCTTCCAGAAGCTCACACAGATTTTATATTTGCTATCCTGGGAGAAGAATTTGGTCTTGTAGGTACTACAATTGTATTGCTCCTATTTTTTCTATTTACTTTATTTGGTATAAGGGTTTGTTTAAAAACTGAAGAATTTTTTGGGAGGATTTTAGCTGCTGGAATGACAGCGCTAATTGCAATTCAGGTTATAATAAATGTTGCAGTTGTTATTGGACTGCTGCCAGTAACAGGTCTTACATTGCCATTTATAAGTTTTGGTGGTTCATCTCTTTTAATATGTATGGTAAGTGTTGGAATACTGTTAAATATATCAAGGCAGAATATTACAGTTGTTAAAAATAATACAAGAGAAGCTTGATAAATTTTAAATATTATAAGTAAAAAGTTAATGTTATGAATATGGGAATAATAATTTGCGGTGGTGGTACAGCAGGACATATTTATCCTGCAGTAGCTATTATAGAAAGTATAAGACAGAATTATCCGGATTATAGACTATTATTTGTTGGAACAAAAAGAGGTATGGAAAATAAATTTATTCCTGACCTTGGAGTAGATTTTACAACTGTAAAATCATCCGGTTTGAATACAAATAGAGCATGGTTTAATAGAATAAAAACATATTTAAAATTTTTATTTTCATTAAATTTAGGGTTTTTAAAATCGCTGGCAATAATTATTAAATTTAAACCTGATATTATTCTTGGAATGGGTGGATATGTCTGTGCCCCAGTTCTATTAGCTGCGATATTTTTAAGGAAAAATATCGCCTTACATGAACAAAATTATATTCCTGGCAGGCTAAATATGTTTTTTTCAAGATTTTCCAAGTATTTCTTTATTAGCTTTAGTGAAACAGAAAAATTTCTAAATATTAATAGCAGCAGAGTAGTATTTAGCGGGAATCCAGTAAGAGAGATTATAAAGAAAGTAAAATATGAAGAATGTGAATATGCAAAATGGAATTTAGAGAAGGGCAGATTTAATATAATAGCATTTGGAGGAAGCCTTGGAGCAGAAAAAATTAATGATACTATAATTGATCTTTATAAATATTTTAGGGGCAGTAGAGAAATTCAAATTTTACTTATCTGTGGAGTTCGTTATTATGATGAATTAAATAAAATGTTAAAAAATATTACTAGAAATGAAGACAATATAATTTTTAAAATCTATCCATATATTAATGAAATGAATAAAATATACAGAATTGCAGATTTAGTAATATCAAGAGCAGGTGCAAATACTGTTGCTGAACTTATTATCAGCAATATTCCAGCAATACTAATACCATATCCTAAGGCAGTCGATAATCATCAGTATTATAATGCAAAATTTCTAGCTGATAGTAGAAAAGCCATTTTGGTATTAGACAAGGATTTGAATAAGGATATCCTGGCACAAAAGATTGAGGGATTTTTAGGCGATGGCAGGAAAGAGTTCGCAGAGATTAAGAAAATAAAAATTGGAAACTGCAGAACTGATAGTGCGGAAATAATAACTTCAAAGCTTGTAGGAGTTAATTAGAAAATGAGTAATTGTTTCAAAGACTATAAAAGTTATTTTTTAGTAGGAACTGGCGGTGCTGGTATGAGCGCAATCGCTATAGTATTGAAAGGTATGGGATATAAAGTATCAGGGTCTGATATAAAGGAGTCGCGGTATGTAAATCTATTAAGAAATGAAGGTATCAAAATTTATATTGGACACAGGAAAGAGAATATAGTAGGTTTTGATGCGGTTGTATATTCTACAGCAATACCTCGTGATAATATAGAAATTTTAGCAGCAAAGGAAAAAAATATTCCAATCTTCAGTCGTTCAGACATATTGGCTAGTATCTTAAATAGTAGGAAAGCAATAGCAGTAACAGGCACTCATGGGAAAACTACAACAACTTCTATGATATCTCTTATATTTCGGGGTCTGGATCTAGATCCAACAATAATAATAGGAGGCGAGTTGAACGAGCTTGGGTCAAATGCACGATTCGGAGAAGGAGATTATGTTATTGCAGAAGCATGTGAAAGTGATGGTTCTTTTTTAAAATACAAACCTTTTGTTGGTGTTATCACAAACATAGAGGAGGATCATCTTGATTATTATAAAAGTTTTGAAAATTTAAGTAGAAGTTTTATTAAATTTGTAGAAAATACAAAAACAGGCGGGCTGGTTGTTATAAATGGGGATGAGGTAAAACTTAATGATATTATTGGAAGGAAAGATAGAAAAATTATTTGTTATGGCATTGGGAAGAAAAATGATATTTATGCAGAAAATATCAAAATATCTAATTTTACATCTTCGTATAGTTTAATTATTAAAAAAGGAAATAAAAAAAAGAAAATAGATGTTAAATTGAATGTTCCTGGTATATATAATATAAAAAACAGCCTTGCAGCTTTGGCAGTATGCTATGGTATGGAGATGAATATGGAAAAAGCAGTAGAGATTCTTAAATTCTTCACGGGAATAAAGAGAAGATTTGAAAAAAGAGGGGAAAAGAATGGCGCATTAATTTTTGATGATTATGCTCATCATCCTACAGAGATAAAGGTAACTTTGGAGGCAGCAAAGGCTGAAAAAAGAGATAGGATTATAACGATTTTCCAGCCGCACAGATATACAAGATTGCAAAATTTATACAATAAGTTTAATGATTGTTTTAACTACAGTGATATTGTTGTAATTACTGATGTTTACGGAGCAGGCGAGCAGCCATTGCCAGGTATTACAGGTAAATTGCTCCTGAATAATTTAATTGATGGCGGATTTAAAAATAGAATAGTCTATATCCCTCGTCTTCAGGATATTTGCAAGTATCTGGAATTGAATATGAGAGAAAATGATATTGTTCTGCTAATGGGGGCAGGAGATATTACAAGAGTTACAGAGGAATTACTAAAAAATTAAGGCAGCAAAATTTAAAATTATTGCAAATGGTGATAATGAAGTAGTAATAAATGAAATAAATTATAAGTAACAATGCTTAAAATTAAAAAGGTAAAAGAATTATTAAAAGATATTAGTATTAAAGAAACTTGCTTTGATTATGATACTTCGAAACTGATGTCATTGAAAATAGGTGGCAGAAGTTTTTGTTTTATAACTGTGGAAAGCAGGGATATTCTGTTAAAGCTGCTGGGGATTTGTATGGAAAATGATGTGGGTTTTGAAATAATTGGTGATGGTACAAATATTCTGTTAAACGATGATTATCTTAATATAGTATTTATAAGACTTGGCGGAGAATTTGATTATATAAAATTTGAAAAAAACGGCGAAATAGCAGTTGGAGCGGCATATAAAATGACCAAATTTGTAATTAAAACTGCGAAGTTAGGTTATGATTTTTCATTTTTGGGAGGTATCCCGGGTACGATAGGCGGGGGTGTAATTGGAAATAGTGGTGATAAAAACCAGGGTATTTGCAATTATATCAGCAGGGTTAAATATATTTCTGGAAGCAAACTAGAGGAAGAAGTTATAAATATAAAAGATTGTAATTATAGATACAGGCATTTTTATGTTCCTGACCTGCTGGTATTAACTGATGTTGTATTAAAAGCAGATTTATTAGAAAAAAGAGCAGTCTTGCAAAAAGTTAGAAAAAGAATTAAAAGAAAAAAACTAAATCAACCAGTAGGCACAAAAAATGCTGGCAGCTTTTTTAAGAATTTACCAGGCTATCCAATCCCTATTGGAAGAATGATAGAAGGGTGCGGTCTTAAAAATTTTCATTATGGGGGTGCAAAAGTCTCAGGAAAACATGCTAATTTTTTAGAGAATTATAAAAATGCTACTGCAAAAGATATATTGGTTTTATCAAAAATAATAAGAGATATTATAAGAGAGAAGTTTAATAAGGAAGTAGAATACGAAGTAAGAATGATTGGGTTTGAAAATGGACAAGATATTAGAAAATTTTAAAAAACTGGCTATAAGAGAGAAAAAAGAATCTTTAATGGTAGGAGTGATTGCTGGTGGTATTTCATCTGAAAGAGAAGTATCTTTGGAAACAGGCAAGGGTATTTATAAATCTCTTTTAGCAATGGGTTATAATACTGTTTTTATTGATTTAAGGGATGATTTTATAAATAAATTAAAATCAATCAACCTGGCTTTTATTGCTCTTCATGGAAAGTATGGTGAAGATGGAACAGTGCAGGGATTACTTGAACTTCTTAAAATATCCTATACAGGTTCTGGTGTTATGTCCAGTGCGATGGCAATGGATAAAACATTTTCAAAAAAGATTTTTAAATATGAAAAAATCAATACTCCAAGCTTTATTGAAGTCAGCTCTTATAATGATAGTGATCTCAATAAGATAGATGAGGAAATAAAAAAAAGAATTACCTATCCTGTGATTATTAAGCCGAACAGAGGGGGGTCAACAATAGGTGTGAGTATTTTATATAATAAATCAGAATTATCTTCAGGTATTAAAACTGCTTTTAATTTTGATAGTAAAATTCTTATTGAAAAATATATTTATGGGCGATTACTAACAGTGAGTATAATTGCAGACAAACCTTTTACACTCCCAATTATAGAAATAAAGCCAAAAAGCGGTTTTTATGATTATAAGTCTAAATATACAAAAGGGTTAACTGAGTATATAGTTCCAGCTAAATTGGAGAAAAATATATCTGAAGAAATAACTAACCTTGCATTAAAAAGCCACAGAAGTCTTGATTGCTGGGGTATATCAAGGGTTGATTTTATTTTAGGTGATGATAAAAAAATATATATGCTGGAGGTAAACACAATACCTGGAATGACTCCAACGAGTCTGGTTCCAAAAGCAGCAGGAGCTGCAGGTATCAGCTTTGATTTACTGGTAGAGATAGTATTAAATTTTGCAAGTTTAAAAGTGTAAAATTTTAATATATGGAATTAATTGAAAAAAAAGATGGCAGAATTTTAACGAGAAAAAGAAGGTCAATTAGAAAGAAGTTTTGGTATTTTTTAAGAGTTTTCTTAATTGTAATATTTTTCTTAGGTTTACTATATGGCGTAAATTATTTCTACAATAGTAGTTATTTTAAAATAAATAGTATAATAATAAATAGTAATAGTCATTATAGTGATGAAGAAATTTTAGAACATGCCAATGAATTAATTGGGATGAATATATTCGAGATAGATAAAAAGGGAATTGAGGAGAAACTAGTTGAAAATCTTTTCTGGCTTAAGGAAGTGAAACTTGATAAAGTTTTTCCAAACGAAGTTATATTTGAAATTATAGAGAGAAAACCATATATAACAATTAGTTACAGAAGTGATTATTACCTTTTAGATAACGAAGGTGTTATTCTGGAGGAATTAGATAAGGATGAATTAGATTATTATAAGAATTTAATTTTGGTGAGGAATGCTATCGGTTACAAGCCTGAAGCAGGAGAGAAAGTTGCAAAAAAGAGTGTTTTAAGTTGCGGGGAAATATATCTTACTCTTGATAGTGAGATTAAAGATGAAATAGAAGAAGCATGGATAGATGATAATTTTTCTGGAGATATAATTTTTAAGACAATTGAAGGAAAGAATATAATTTTTGGAAATAGTAAAGATATAATACAGAAAAATGAAATACTTAAACAAATTTTAAAACAATTATCGAAAGAAAAAACTAATTATTATATAATAGATTTAAGGAACATTGAGAACCCAATTATAAAATAAAAAATTGGAGGGTGGATTTGCCTGCAAAGGATGATTATATTGCAGCTATTGATATTGGTACTACAAAAGTATGTACTTTTATTGGAGCTGTTAAGAAAAATAATATATTAGAAATAAGAGGTTATGGGACTTCAGAATGTAATGGAATTAAAAAAGGGATAGTTGTTGATATAAATAAAGCTACTAAATCAATACTTAATTCAGTCGAGACGGCAGAAAAGTCTTCAAAAATATTTGTAGACAGTGCTTATATTGGAATAACTGGAAAGCATATTTCCTTTATAAATAATTGGAATGAAATTAATTTGAGCCCGCCAAATAAAATTGTGAAAAAAGCTGATGTGGATAAATTAATTTCAATTGCAAATAAAATAAATATATCATCACAACATAGTATTATACATACTTTAATCAGGCAGTTTGCAGTTGATGATGAAAAAGGAATAATGGATCCTATCGGACTTTCAGCTGATAAATTAGGTGTAGAACTCCTGGTGGTATATGGGTCAGCAGCACTTATTAGAAATGTAGTAAATAGTATAAAAAGCGCAAATATAGAAATTGAAGACATTATACTGGAGGCACTGGCTTCAAGTGAAGCAGTTTTAACTCCAGAAGAGAAAGAAAGTGGGGTAATACTGCTGGATATAGGGGGAGGTACAACTGATGTTGCGATTTATAAAAATAAAAAAATGGTCTTCACCTATTGCCTGCCAGTAGGCGGGGATTTAATAACTAATGATATTTCAATTGGGCTTAATATACCTTTAATAAAAGCAGAGGAAATAAAGAAAAAATTTGCGAATGTTGATTATAATTTTTATGAGACTTTAAACCGAATGAATATAGG